>CABUZU010000018.1 GCA_902496125.1 uncultured Lachnospiraceae bacterium | reverse complement strand
GCTACTAGTATATATTATCTTTATGCCAGAAAATCCACTTGCAATTGTATTAGTACCGGTATTATTTTCACTGAACATACCATATTTATTGCCAATTATTTTTGGATTAATTGGTAGTGCTAGTACAATTATTCCATTAATATATGGGGTAGTTAGCTACTATATGATTCAATATATATCAGGAAGTGCAACGATTTTAGTGGACAATAGTTCATTAGGACAATTAGAAAAATATATGCAATTAGTCAATGGTATTAAAGATAATCCGATGTTATATGCTGTAATCATTGCATTTATTATTACTTTGTATGTAACAATGATGATTAAAAGTCTACCAGTGGAATATGCACCGTTTTTGGCAATTGTAAGTGGTACGCTTTTAGAAATGATTGTATTTTTGATGTTTGGTTTTTTGAATGATGGAACGACTACAAGAATCTCGTTAGGGCCTGTAATTATAGGATGTTTGATATCCGGAGTTCTTGCGATAATTTATCAATTTAGTGTGCGTTCCGTTGATTATAAAAGGACAGAGTCTATTCAATTTGAAGACGATGAATACTATTATTATGTGAAGGCAGTACCAAAGATTGCTGTAACGAAAACAGATGTACAGGTTAAAAAGATTGTTAAAAGAGATGAAGATGAAATAGACACGGAGGATTTTGATAGTTAAATTAAATTTAGGAGAGGAAACTGTGCTAACTATTACAGATTTTATTGAAAGAAACTTTGCTTTATCAATACCATATATCAGGGTTATTGATATTGTTCAAATTTTAATTATTACCGTATTAATATATAATATTATTTTGTGGCTTAGAAATACAAAAGCATGGAATTTATTAAAAGGAATCTTAGTTTTATTTGTATTTTATGTGGTGGCTGCATTTTTAGACATGACCGTAATTGTTTGGTTGGTTGATAACTGTCTAAGTGTTGTGCTTATGGCGATGCTTGTGATTTTTCAGCCAGAACTTCGCCAGGCACTTGATAAATTGGGAAACCTTAGTAAGAGAGGGTTATTATCGGATTACCTTCCATTCGATTTATTTAGCACAGGAATCGAAGAAGTAGACCCATTTAGTAAAGAAACTGCAATGGAGATTTTAAATGCTACTTTTGCAATGGCAGCAGTAAAGACTGGGGCTTTGATTGTCATTCAACAAAAAATAGATTTACAAAGCTATGTACAACGATGGGGAACCGATATTGATGCAGTAGTTAGTAGTGATTTATTAATTAATATATTTGAAAAGGACACACCATTACATGATGGTGCAGTTATTATTGTAGGAAATCGAATTGTTGCAGCAAAATGCTTTTTGCCTTTAAATGAAATGGAAGGGATTAGTGACCATTTAGGCACAAGACATCATGCAGCAGCAGGAATTAGTGAAACAACGGATAGCATTACGGTAATTGTTTCCGAACAAACGGGTCATGTATCCGTTGCACACAATGGAACAATACGAACTAATTTAGACAGAAAAGCCCTTGAAAAAGAGTTGCTTATTTTATGTAGTGAATATGAAATAAAAGATAAGAGTAAGAAAAATTGGAGACAATCTGTAAGCAAGGTGAGGATAGGCAGAAGAAAGGACTCTAATCAGAATGAAAAGAAAAAAGAATAATTGGGGACTCTTTGCCGTAGCATTCTTTTTTGCTGTGATACTATGGGGATTTGTTGTAAGGGAAGACAATCCGCAAGTAGATATTAATTTGGGCAAAGTAACGGTAGAAGTTTTAAACGAAGATGTCATGTATAATAATAATTTAGCATATCAAATTACAAATAATATTGAGGTAAATGTAACGGTTACCGTTCCACAAGCCGATGGGTTTAAAGTGTCTGCATCGGATGTCAAATTAAGTGCAGATTTATCTAATTGGCATCCAGGATTTGTAAGTATTCCAATTGATGTTGAAATCGTAAATAATAATTCTTTAATTAAAAAATATAAATTATCGGAAACAGTATTAAAGATTAAAACAGAAACAATGGAAGAAAAAGAACTTGAGCTTTCAATGAATATAATTGGTTCGCCAAAGGAAGGTTATGCAGTAAGTGAAAGTACAATAAATCTTTCAAAGGTAACTGTAAAAGCTCCAAGTTCTGAAATGAAACGAGTTGTAAAAGCACAAGTAGATGTTGATATCGATGGTTTTGTAAGAAGTTATTCTGGACAAAAGGACATTGTGCTATATGATGGCAATAGCGATATCATTGATATACAAAAGGAACAAATAATCCTTAGTAAAGAAAAGGCAGATGTGAGTATTGTTATATTAAAAGAAAAAGAGTTAACATTAAAGCTTCCGACTATTACAGATTGTAAAAAAGGATATCGCTGTATAGGTACAGTGGCTTCCGTTGAAACAGTGAAGGTTTTAGGTCAAGAAAGACGATTACAGCATTTAGACTCTATAGATTTAAGTGGAGAAAAAATTGATTTAAAGGATAAAACGAATAATGTTGAGAGAATTTATAATTTGTCAGAATATCTTCCATATGGAATAAAGCTTGCAACAGATGAACCGACATCGGTTGTTGTTACAGTTAATATAGAAAAATTAAGTGAAAAGGTATTTTCAGTAAAACCGTCCGATATTAAAGTTGATAATTTACCAACTGGAAGAAAGGAAAGTTTTATTGATTCATCTGCTAAAATTGTAGTAATAGGGTTTGATGAAGATTTAGATAAAATGACGATTGAAGATTTAAAACCTACAATTAATTTAAAAAACTGTAAATTAGGTGAGCAAGAGATAGAAATAGGGGTGACATTACCTAATGAATTAGAATTAGCTAGCTTACCCAAAATTAAAATTTCAGTAGCTAAAGAGTAATAATTGTGAAGGAAGGAAAGATAATGGTTAGCCAAAAAGTAGTAATTGATAATCTTACAGGATTGCATTTGCGTCCAGCAGGACTTTTATGTACGATTGCATTAGAATATAAATGCAGTGTGAAATTTAAATATGCAAAAGGAATTGCTAATGCAAAGAGCGTATTAAGTGTATTAGGTGCTTGCATTAAATGTGGAGATGAAATTGAATTTATCTGTGATGGAGAAGATGAAGAAGAAGCGTTAAAGCGTATTATTGAAGCCGTACATGATGGTCTAGGTGATAGGTAAATAGGGAGTTTGTGAGTGGAGGAAGTTAAGGATTTATGTTTAAAGGCATGGGAGTTTCTGCTGGGATAGCATTGGGAAAAATCATAATACTGCAGGAATCGAAAATACAAATTGAACGAAAAAAAATAACCGATAAAGAGGCAGAATGGCAACATTATCTAGATGCGATTGAGGAGTTTACTAAGACAACGAATGGGATCTTAGAAAAAGTAAGAGAAGAATCGGATGATAAAAGAGAAAAGATATTATACGAACAGGTACAGCAGTTTAGTAATAAACAGATAATGGAACAGGTTCGTTTAGAAATTTTTGAAAATAGCTTACCAGCAGTAGTTGCAATGGAGGATGTTTATCATAAAATTTTTGAAGAATCTAGTTGTAGTTTAGAAGATAAGGCAGTATTAGAAGATATTAAAAGAAGAATTCAAAAAATCCTACTTGGCATTAAGGAAATTAATCTTTCAAAGATTCCAAAGGGAAGTGTGGTTGTAATTGAAGAATTAAGTCCCGTTATCGCAGCACAGCTAAAAAAATCAGATATAGCAGGGGTTGTTACAGAAACAGGTGGACGAAATGCCCATGCAGCAATTATTATGCGTATGTTAGAGATTCCAGCGGTATTTGGTGTTGTAGGAGTGATGAATTTTGTTTCAAATGGTGATGAGGCGATTATTGATGGAAGTGATGGAACTCTTTATGTAAATCCAAGAGCCGTTACTTATAAAAAATATCAAGAAAAGAAAAACATCGAATTAGAAGAGAAACAAAAATTATCTGACTTTGCGACAAAAGAGACAACGATGAAGGATGGAACGAGAATCTGTCTTTATGGTAATATTGAAAAAGCTGATGATGTAGAGAAAATACTTAAAAGAGGTGGAGATGGTGTAGGATTATTCCGTACAGAATTTTTATTTGTAGACCGTCAAACGCTTCCAAATGAAGATGAACAATTTGAAGTTTACAAAAAGGCAGCCATTTCTTTAAATAACAAACCACTTGTAATAAGAACCTTAGATATTGGTGGAGATAAGGAAGTAAAATATTTAGGTTTAGAAAAAGAATCAAATCCATTTTTAGGTTATCGAGCAATTCGTTTTAGTTTAGGTCGAATGGATATTTTCCAAACTCAAATTCGAGCAATTTTAAGGGCGAGTGCTTATGGAAATATTCATATTATGATTCCAATGGTTACTTCAATTGTAGAATTAAGAAGAGCGAAAACACTGATTAATTTGATGAAAGAAGATTTAACTTATAAAGGAATTGCATTTGATGATAACATTCAAGTCGGAGTAATGATTGAAACACCTGCTGCGGCGTTATTAACGGATCTCTTTGCAAAAGAATCGGATTTTTTAAGTATTGGCACGAATGATCTAATTCAATATACAATTGCAGTGGATAGAAGTAATCACAATGTATCTTATTTGTATACAAACTATCATCCAGCAGTAATTCGTAGTGTAAGAAACATCTTAAAACAGGCAAAGCTTAGTGGTAAAAAGATTTCAATTTGTGGAGAGATGGCAAGTGATGTCAATATGGTTCCACTATTACTCGCATTTGGATTAGAAGAATTTAGTGTAAGTCCTTCTAATATTTTGAAAATTAGAAAGTGTATTTCTAAATGGAGTAAAAACGAATTGGCTATATTAGAGAAAGAGGTATTACAATTAGATGCGTCAGAAGAAATTGAAAATTGCTTGCACGGTTATAGCAATATGTGATATACTAGAAATTATCGAATATTTAGAGTAAGAAGCGTGGGGAGGAAAGAGAAATGTTAAATTATAAAAGATACAAAAGAGTACCAGTTGTAGATTATAAAGAAAGAGAATGGCCTAATAAAGAAATTATGGGTGCACCAATTTGGTGTAGCGTTGACCTTCGTGATGGCAATCAGGCATTAGTAGAGCCTATGGTTGTAGAAGAAAAAATTGAAATGTTCAATTTATTAGTAAAATTAGGTTTTAAAGAAATCGAAGTTGGTTTTCCAGCAGCTTCTCAGATTGAATTTGATTTCTTAAGACAGTTAGTAGAACGTAAATTAATTCCAGATGATGTAACGGTACAGGTTTTAATTCAGTGTAGAGAACATTTAATTAAGAGAACTTTTGAAGCATTAGAAGGCCTTGATAAAGCAATTGTACATATCTACAATTCGACTTCAACTTTACAAAGAGATGTGGTATTCCACAAATCAAAAGAAGAAATCAAACAGATTGCAATTGATGGAACGAAGATGGTAAAGAAATTTGTAAAGGATTTCCCAGGTAAGATTCGTTTAGAATATTCACCAGAAAGCTTTACAGGAACAGAACTTGATTATGCATTAGAGGTTTGTAGCGCAGTACAAGAAGCTTGGGGTGCAACAAAAGAAGATCCAATTATCTTTAACTTACCATCAACAGTAGAAATGAATACACCGAATGTATATGCTGACCAAATTGAATGGATGAATAAACATTTTAAAAACCGTGAATCCATTATTTTAAGTGTACATCCTCACAATGATAGAGGTACTGGTGTAGCAGCTACAGAACTTGCATTACTTGCTGGTGCTGACAGAGTAGAGGGTACATTATTTGGTAATGGTGAACGTACTGGTAACGTAGATATTTTAAATATTGCTTACAATATGTTCTCACAAGGAATTAATCCAGAACTTGAATTAGAAAATATTAAAGAGATTGTAGAAGTATATGAAAGATGTACCAAGATGAAGATTCATCCAAGACATCCATATGGTGGTAAATTAGTATTTACAGCATTCTCAGGCTCTCATCAGGATGCAATTAATAAAGGTATCCAGGCGATGAAGGATAGAAAATCCGAAATTTGGGAAGTTCCTTATCTTCCAATCGATCCTTCTGATATTGGACGTGAATATGAACCAGTTGTTCGTATTAACAGCCAGTCTGGTAAGGGTGGTGTAGCCTTTGTTATGGATGCATATTATGGTTATAAGTTACCAAAGGGAATGCACAAGGAATTTGCAGATGTTATTCAGACAATTGCTGAAAAACAAGGTGAAGTATCACCAGAACAGATTCTAAAGAAATTCGAAGAAGAATATCTACATGCAAATAGTCCATTTGAATTTATTAGTTGTGCAGTTTCTGATATTAACGAAGAAGAAGATTCTCATACTCACTGCGTATTGAAATTTAAATTTAATGGCGAAGAAATGGTTCAGGAAGCAGATGGTAATGGACCAATTGATGCTGCAACAAGAGCAATTTATCAAAAGACTGGTTATGAAGTAAAAGTCTTAGATTATAGTGAACATGCATTAAGTAGTGGTTCTCACGCATTAGCAGTTGCTTACATCAATCTATTAGATGTAAAGAGTGGCAAGACGATTTATGGTGTAGGTCGTAGTTCTAATATTACCAAGGCATCTTATCGTGCAATCTTTAGTGCAATGGATAAGTTATTCTAAAATTTTATCGGGCATATCTTAGATATGCCCGATTTTTTATTCTTCTTTTGCCCAGTCAAACGAGCAAGTAACTGCTTTCTTCCACAGTTTTACTTTCTTATCACGTTCTTCTTTTGAAATTTCAGGTTGGAAGGTACGGTCAATTTGCCAGTTTTTAATAACATCTTCTTTATTCTTCCAATATCCTACTGCAAGGCCTGCAAGATAAGCAGCACCCATAGCAGTTGTTTCAACACATTGAGGTCTATTTACAGGAGCTCCACTGATATCGGATTGCATTTGCATTAGTAAATTATTTGCACTTGCTCCACCATCTACTTTCAAAGAAGTAAGCTTAATTCCAGAGTCACAGTTCATCGCAGTGAGTACATCATTGACTTGATAAGCTAGAGATTCTAAAGTAGCACGAATAATATGATATTTATTTACTCCACGAGTAAGACCGACAATAGTTCCTCTTGCATATTGGTCCCAATAAGGAGCACCAAGTCCAGTAAAGGCAGGAACAACATAACAACCATTGGTATCGTCTACTTTTTTTGCCATATATTCAGAATCTTGGGAAGAATTAATAAATCCCATCTCATCTCGAAGCCATTGAATCGCTGCACCAGCAACAAAAATAGAACCTTCTAATGCATAAGTGACCTTATTATCCAATCCCCAAGCAATTGTAGTGACAAGTCCATTATTAGAAAAGACCGGTTTATCACCAGTATTCATTAATAAAAAGCATCCAGTGCCATAGGTATTTTTGGCTTCCCCTTTTGTAAAGCAGGTTTGTCCAAATAAAGCAGATTGTTGGTCACCAGCCGCACCAGCAATTGGAATTGGAGCACCGAAAAACTCAGGATTGCAATTGCCATAAATATAGCTAGATGGTTTTGGTGTAGGAAGCATGGATTTTGGAATATCAAGTTCCTTTAAAATTTCATCGTCCCATTCAAGCGTATTAATATTAAACATCATCGTTCGTGAAGCATTTGAATAATCAGTTACATGAACCTTACCTTTAGTAAGTTTCCAAATTAGCCAAGTTTCAACGGTACCAAATAATAGTTCACCACGATTAGCCTTTTCTCTAGCACCTTCTACATTGTCTAATAACCATTTTACCTTGGTTGCAGAAAAATAAGCATCAATGACAAGTCCTGTTTTTTGGCGATACATTTCAGTAAGTCCTTTTTCTTTTAAAGAATCACAGTATTCAGATGTTCGCCTGCATTGCCAGACGATGGCATGATAAATAGGCTCGCCAGTATTTTTATCCCAAACAATGGCGGTTTCACGTTGGTTTGTAATACCAATAGCTGCAATGTCAATTGCGGTAATTCCAAGATTAGCCATTGCTTCTTTTGCTACTTCTAATTGAGTAGACCAGATTTCATCTGCATCGTGTTCAACTAAGCCAGGCTTTGGGAAATATTGAGTAAATTCTTTTTGTGCAACACTACACATTTGACCTTGTTCATTAAAGAGAATACAGCGATTGCTAGTAGTCCCTGCATCTAATGCCATGATATATTTCGACATAATATTTTCCTCCAATTACAAATTATACCTTTATTTTACACTATTTAAAAGAACTTGACAATTCATAAAAAAGGCTATATGATAGTAAATACTAAATAGGAAAAATTTTCAATATGGTATAACAATTCGTTAGTTAAAAGGGAATCCGGTCAGAATCCGGGACAGTCACCACTACTGTATTGCAGACAATAAAGCGTAATCCATTGATAAGATATCGAGAAGGTGCTTTAGAGGTTGAAGCTAAGTCAGGAGACCTGCCATAGATGAAACGAAGCTTGTTTTTCTGGTGAGGAGAACGTGTTTTTTTGTTACCCAAAAACGGGAAAAAGGGGAAAACAATGAAAAAAATTGGAAATATTGTAATTACAATATTAGTACTTCTTATTTTAGTTTCTCTTTTCGTATTGGGATTTTTGCAAAATGGAGATGAACCAACGAATCCGATAGGACAATCGAAGATATCGTATTCGAATATGTATGCAATTGAAGGAGACGAATTAAAATTATCAAAAGAGGCAGTAAGTGCATTAAAAGAAAATAAGAAAACAGATCCAATTACAAAAACCAAGAAAGAAAAGAAAGAAGAAAATAAGAAAAAGAAAAAGTCTACGAAAAAACAACAAGAAAAATCGTCTAAAAACACATCTAAGAAAACAGACAGTTCCTCAAAAGAAACACAAAAAACAGAAGAAACAATAAAGGAATCGTCAGAAAATACCACAGAAGAAGCAAGTGAAGAACAAACAACCGAAGGCTCTGAACATAAAGAACCCGAAGAAGCAAGTGAAGAATCGACAAGTAATGAACCGATACAAGAAGAATATTTTACAACATCAATTAAGGATGGAGAAATTGTAACGTCTCTTGATTATGAGTTTACCATTACTCATTTACATAAAGAACTTGATGTAGTCAATGTTACAGTTTTTGTTAACGGTGATGAGGTATCAAAATTTTTAGGAAAAGTATCCCTACAAGAAGGTAATAATAATATAAAAGTATCTGTCATTTATAGTGATAGCTATGGAAGAAAAATACAAGCGGAAAAAAGCTACAATGTCATTGCTGATACCGCTACATTAGTCTTATCGACAGATTTAAAAAATACACAGGTAGAATCTCCGTATTTTGAGTTTAATGCATCGGCTTCCTATAAAGAGGAGAAGGTAGATGTTAAGGTTACTTTAAATGGAGAAACGATAGAAGGAGAAAATGAACACTATAGTGTAACCTTAGCACAAGGAAAGAATCAAATTTCTTTAGAAGCAAAAAAGGATAAATATCGTGTTAAGAAAAATTATACGGTTGAGTTTGTATCAAAAAAAGATTACAGCATTTATACCAATTTAAAAAATCAGACAGTAAATAATGAGAATTTTAAATTCAAAGCATTGATTGTAAATGGTACTTCAAAAGCAAAATTAACAGTAATTGTAAATGGAGATACGATTACTGGTAATAAAGGTAGTTATGAAACAATTTTAAAATCAGGAAATAATACGATTCGTCTTAAAGCTACCGATACAGGGGCAGAGTCGATTAATGAAACTTATACAATTAAATATGTACCAGTTGCAACAAAAGAGACTGAGCCGATTTTAAAATATATTAATGTATCCGATGGAATGGAAATCAATGGAGAGACATTTACATTAAAATTATCAGCAACCGATTATAAAGGAAATCCGATTTACTATGATGGAGTTTTAGTCCGATTAAATGGTAAAAAGATTCAATACATAGGTTCTGGTGATTACATTCGATATAAATTAAAACTAAATACTGGAGAAAATCAATTAGAGGTTCGTTTAACAGACGATGAAGGACGCTATAAAGATTTTAATTATACATTAAATTGTACTTATATTAAGCCAGGTACACCAATCGGAACAGCAACTATCACAATGGATGCGAAGGTACTTCACCTAGGTACGTTAATGAAGAGTAAAGTAGAGGTTTGTTATGGAGATACTGCAGCGACCTTAATAACAAGAGCACTTGATGCCAATGGATTTGTTTGTGATGGTACCGGTTCTTTAGATAATGGATTTTATTTATCAGGCGTAAGTCGTTCTGGTATCACAAGAGGATATAGAATTGATGATGGTTTGTTAAAAGAAATCGAAGAAGATGGATTGACCTTAAATCGTTATAGTGATACTGGAGAGTTTATTTGTAGTAAAGACCGTTTAGGAGAATTTGATTTTTGTCAAGGCTCTGGTTGGATGTATTCAGTAAATGGCAAATATTTATCTTATGGGATGTCCGAATATGAACCAAAAGATGGTGATAGCATTAATTTACGTTTTACACTAGCTTATGGTAAAGACATCAACGCATATAAGGCAACCGGTGGTTCACAGGGATTAAAGGACTCTTATGAACACACTTATTAAAAAAGAGGAGTAACTATGGAAGAAAAGGCAAAACAAATATTAGAACAAGTAAATCGAGTAATCATTGGTAAAGAAAAGGCAGTAGAAAGAGTTCTAATGGCAATTCTTGCAAAAGGACATATTTTATTAGACGATGTTCCAGGGGTTGGAAAAACAACGTTAGCTCTTAGTTTTAGTAAGGTATTAGGGCTTGACTATAAAAGGATTCAGTTTACCTCCGATAGTGTTCCATCCGATGTAGTAGGGTTTTCCGTTTATGATAAAAATACTGGAAAGCTTTCCTATGTACCAGGTGCAGTTATGACCAATCTGCTTTTAGCGGATGAAATTAATAGAACGTCAAGTAAGACGCAGTCGGCATTACTAGAAGTAATGGAAGAAGGTAATGTTACCGTTGATGGAGAAACTAGAAAGTTAGAACAACCATTTGTCGTAATTGCAACTCAAAATCCAGTAGGAAGTGCAGGAACTCAGATGTTACCAAGTTCACAGCTCGATCGATTTATGGTGCGTTTGCAAATGGGTTATCCAGATTTTAAAAGTCAGGTCAATATTTTAAAAGAGAGACATACAAGTAATCCACTAGATAGTCTTGAAAAGGTAGTAACAAAGGAAGAACTTCTTAAGATGCAAGAGCAAGTCAAAGAAGTCTATGTTGCAGATGAAATCTATGAATATATTACACATTTGACCGAACAGACAAGGGTAGAGCCTTATGTACGTTTAGGAGTAAGTCCTCGTGGTGCACTTGCCTTATGTAATATGGTAAAAAGCTATGCCTTTGTATCAGGAAGAGATTATGTCATTCCAGAAGATGTAATCGAAGTATTTCCCAATGTATATACTCACCGTTTAATATTAGAGCCAAAGGCTCGTATGGATGAGGTAAGTGCATTCGATGTAATTGATAAAATTTTAAAAGAAGTTGCGATTCCAACCATAGAAGAAAGGTAATCTTATGAAAAAAAATAGATGTCTATGGATGGTGAGTATGATTTTTTTAGGAATAGTATTTTTCTTTACCTTAAATCAAGTGTTCCTAATTTTAGATATCGTGATTTTGTTATTACCAATCCTTTCATTAGGATGCAATAGACAGGTAGCAAAGAAATTACAAATTGATATTAGTAATGAGCAGATTGTTATAAAAAATTATTCACGAATAGGAGTTCCTAAGCTGGTTATAACCGTTAGATTAAATAATCTTCTAACAATGGAAGAAAATAAAAAGTATTTTTCTTGTTGTCTTGAGGGGAAAAAAGAAGAAATACTGAAGTTTGAAATTCCAACCAATCATTGTGGTTGTATCAAGATAAAGATACCAGATATTTGTTTTTACGATATTTGGGGAGTTTTTCCCTACCATATTTTATCGGAAAAAAATATGAAAATAAATATTTGGCCAGTTCCATTTGAACAAGAAATTGTGATAAAAGAAAGCAGCTTAGATGATTTAGATTCGATGGAATATTCAACTAAAAAACCTGGAAATGACCCAGGAGAGATGTTTGATATTAAAGATTATATGCCTGGAGATAAACTAAGCAGTATCCATTGGAAGCTTAGTGGAAAATATGACAAGTTGATGGTAATAAGACCGGGACTTCCACTAGAAAATTCGATTTTATTATTATTTGAAACCATAAATATAGATGGACAAATGGCAACACCAGATGAAATTCATAAAGCAGCTACGATATTTTTTTCAATTAGTAGAAATTTACTTTCTATGGGAAGAAATCATCGTGTAGGATGGGTGGATGGTTATACAGGAAGATTTGTAGTATTTGATATTTCATCAGAAGATGAATTTATCGGATCAATGTCTAAATTACTTTTGGCAGGATATCACAAGGGTAAAGAAAATGTATGGATGCAATATGAACAGATGTATGAGCTAGAACAAAATGCACATATTGTTTATGTTGGCCATCAGTCACCACAGGATATTGAGTATTTAGAACATGAAAATTTGATTACAGTACTATTAAGTCATTACTCACAGGCAGAGTTATATTATTTAGAGGTTTAGAGGGATTATTATGGTAAGGAGAAAATGGTTTTTACAATCATCTGTGATGTCGATTGCTATTATCGGCATGATGGATGCGATAATGGATATCAATTTTTTTGTATCAACCATTATTGCAATATTAGTAATTACTGCAATAGGCTCTTGCATTGATGAAAATAAAACAACCCTTGGTGTAGTAATGGTAATTGGGATTGTATTAAGCATTGGAGCATTGATTTTATGGAAATGGACGCTTATTGGTATTAAGGATTATTGGAATCATATAGCAAAGGTTATTGGAATTCGATTTAAGATGTGGATTCCTATTTGGACCATTACAGAATCTAAAATAATTTGTATCAGTACACAAGCAGTAATCGGAATTTTCATCGCTATGTTATCTGTTTGTACGGTACGATTTATTAATCGTTTTTTCGTAATCGCATGGATGAGTTTAGCTAGCATGATTCAGATTCTATTTGGCAATTCTATTTCAGCAATTTATTTTTGTATTTTATTTATTAGTTGCCTATGGAGATTTGGTTATGGATTGGAAAAAGAAAAAAGAAAGCTTTCAGTTGGTTCGTTTGGACTTTTGATTGTCGTAATGGTAGTTAGCTGTATTTTTACAGCATGTTTACCACAAAAAAATGCTAATTCATCATTCATCAATATACAAAAAAATTTAATAAAATCCATAGAAAATATTTACTATGGAAAGAACTTATCAGGATTATTAGAAGGAGATTTTACGAATGTAACAGGAAGAAAGGTAGAAGAAGGCACGGCATTAAAAATTACAATGCAAAAACCAAGTTCGATGTATTTACGAGGATTTGTTGGAGAGAGATTTTTAGATAATCAATGGCTAGAAAATGATGGAAAGAAGCAATATGAGTTTGCAAATTTATTTTATTGGTTACATAAAGAAAATTTTTATACACAAGGACAGTTAAAAAAAGCTTTTGATGCGGCTAGTATTGAGAAGAAAAATTATAATATTTCAATTACTCCTAAATACGCATCTAGGAAATACCGCTATCTTCCTTATGAGTATTGTTATACCGATGATGGAAATATCCAAAAGAAAACCATTAGCGATGGGACTATCTATAATCAAGGCAAATCAGAATATCGTTATCAGGTTTCACCAGGCTTAATAACAGATTATCCAAGGGTTTTAAATGGGTTATTACAAGATACCCTATCAAAAGAATATAGGGAACAAGAAAAAAATTACAATCACTATGTCTATGAAATCTATGTTGATTTAGATGATGAGGAAAAGACGATTATACAAAAAAGTCTTGGTACTTATCAATTAAAAAACGAGACACATTATTCTTATGAAAAAGCAAAAGAAAATATACTAAATTATTTATCAAAAAATATAAAATACAACGAAGAAACATCGAGTAAAGAAAAAGAATTTTTAAACGAATTTCTTAGTGTAAAAAAAGAAGGATATGATATTCACTATGCAACAGCAGCAACGCTTATGTTTCGATATTATAAAATTCCAGCTAGATATGTAGAAGGGTATTTAATAACACCATCCGATGTTAAAAAGATGACAAAGGATAAGGCCTATAATCTGCCATTAGCAAATGCTCATGCTTGGGTAGAATATTATCAAGATGGTGTTGGTTGGATTCCATTTGAAGTGACTCCGCCTTATGTGGGAGTAATGGATAAAGCTAAGATTTTAACAAAGCCAAGTTCAACAAATATTAAAAAACCACAAACACAACAAAAAAAGATACAGAAAGAAAAGAAGCATTTGATTCATCAAACGGTTGAGTATCATTTTAATAAAATTTTACATATTTTACCAGCATTTTTTTTCGGATTGTTATCAGCAATTATTTGGGTTTATATCTACCGAGCAATTAGTATTGTGAAAAAAAGAAGGAATGGTTTTAAGCAAGAAGATAATGCTAAGGCAACCATTGCATTATATTCTTATATGATGGAAATGCTATTTTCTCATGGATTAGTAAGAAAAAATAAATCACTTGAAGTTTATAAAGAAGAGATAGATAGCTATGAAATAGGCTATGAAGAAATGTTAAATCTTTATCGTAGAGCAAGATTTTCATCAAAGGCTTGTGATATAAAAGAGCGAGAGATGATGGAAAAATATATGAGAAAGGTTAATAAAAAAGTATATCATTCATTAAAATGGTATCAAAAAATAAAATGGAGACTTTGGGAATTTATGGAATGATTGGAGGTAAAAGATGAAAAAGAGAGTAATTGCTTGGCTTCTTGTATTCGTAATGGTTTTTAGTTTGCCTATGCCGATACAAGCAGCTAAAAAGACAAATGCAATGGAAGGCGACACCAATGGGGATGGTGTAATAACCGTTTATTTCACATTGAGTGAAGATGGTGAGTTTGTCAAGGGAAATGATGAAAACGAGACACAGATGGCACATATTCGAGTGGATATGAGTTATTTTGACCTTAAAGAGTATGGGTTGGAGAAGTTTTATCGTTATGAAAGTAATTCCTTTGACCAAGGTGGCGGATATATTGGTGATGAAGTGATTGAAGCACCTACGTTACTTCATCTGTATATCAAAATGCTAGAAAAATATTACTTAGGAGATGGAAGTAAATTAATTGTAGGTGACAAAGACCAAGATGCACTCACCGTATCAGGTTCTGCACAGAGCTTATATATGAGTAGATTTTGGGGACATGATGAAAACTTAATGTACTTTGTCAATCATAAATATCCATTGCAGGCAGCAGGATGGGGCTCTACAAGTGACTATATTCTGTTAGAAGATGGAATGGAAATTGATGTAGCAATGTTTACCGATTGGGATTTTTATCATGATGGAGCATTTGCACAGTTTATATCTTCGAATGAAAAGAAAGATGGCAAATATGAAGTAAAAACCGGAGAAGAAATTACGTTACAAATGCTTGGAACTTCGACAAATGCAGCCGAAGGAGGAGAATCTGAATTTTCTGATAAGCCAATGGCAAAAGAAAGCGTAGTTTGTGAAAATCAAGAAAATGCAGTATCAGAAAATACCAATGCTCATTGGAATCAAGTGGGAACGACTGATAAAGATGGCAAAATCACATTAAAATTTGATAAGCCAGGAACCTATTATGTTTCCTCTACACCTTTATATGAAAGTTTTAAAATGGATTCTGGAAATGCTTGTGTAGCACCACCAATTGCAGTAATTGAAGTAACAGGAGATGCACCGCCGACACCAGCCGAAGAAGATTATAGTGGAAATTTAATAAAGAATCTTTCGTTTGCAGCAGGAACATTAGCAGATTCTAAGAAATATAATCTTTCAAAAGATTTTTCTGTAGCAGAGTCTAGTTATGATTTAGAAATTCCTGATTATAAAAAAGATGTATCACTATTTTTAGAAGCAGATGAAAGTGCACCTCAAAGGACAAAATATCAGGTATCTTATACCGATACTGATGGAAGCGAAAAAGTAGTAGAATTACAGTCTGGAACTGATACTGGTAAAAAATTAAATAAATTAATTAAAGAAGGAAATATTGGTACCGATTTTACCGTTTTGGCATCTTGTGAAAATCAAAATCAAGAAGATGTTACACAGACGTTTAAGTTTCATATTGTAAGACGTGCAACGTTAAAGAGTCTTTTCGTTGAACAAGAAGATGGCACTCCTTTTGATATTGATTTAGAGTTTAATCCAGAACAATTAGAATATGAGGCAATTTTACCAGTAGGAACAACGGATGGATTCATTGTTGCAACACCGTTTAGTAAAGATGGTTATACAGTTAATAGTGAAAAAACATCATTTAACTTTAACAATGGTGAAAATGAAAAATCCTATACAATTACCGTTTTTGCAGAGAATAGCAAAGAAACGACATACACAATTAAACTTCATAAAAAAACAGGAATTTCAGTAAATTTTGTTACAACAAAGGGAAGCTCTCTTCAAGTAACTGATTCGAAGAAGAGAAATATCTGTCGTAAACTTTTAGATGGTGATAGCTATGTGCTAGAGAATTTAGCAAAGGGTGAGGAATATTCTTACACCGTAACTTGTGCTGGATTTATGCCAAAGTCTGGAACCTTTAGTGCAAATGATGGACAGACGATTGATATTCAATTAGAAAAGGCAAAAGATAATTCTACAATAAAAACCGATATTCCTGCTAGTTGGAAGAATTTTAGAGGAAATGATGAGAATAATGGTCTTACTACAGCAAAAACACCAACCGATTATAAGGATTTGCAGTTATATTGGGCCAAAAAAGTAGGAGAAAGTTATGGAAAGGGAGCACCAAGTTCTCCAATTATTGTAGATGATGCATTGATTTATACCACTTCTACATCAATTGTAAAAGTAGATAAGCTAACCGGTGAAGTCTTAGCATCTGGTGAAATGGTAAAGGCATCGGCATTTAATATTACACCACCAACTTATGCGGATGGTATGATTTTTGTTGCACTTGCAAGTGGAACAATTCAAGCCTTTAATGCAGATACATTAGAGTCATTATGGGTATATCATGACCCTTATTATGGACAACCAAATTCACCAATTACCTATCACAATGGTTATATCTATACTGGATTTTGGACAGGAGATAGCAACAAAGCAAATTTTGTATGTTTATCGGTAACCGATGAAGATATCGATAATAAAACCGAAGAAAAGACAGCAACTTGGACTTATACGCATACCGGTGGTTTTTACTGGGCAGGATGCTATGCGAACGATGATTTTGTTTTAGTCGGAACAGATGATGGATGTAAAGAAAATGAAGATGGTGGTTCAAAGTTTATTGCATTTTCACCGCTTACCGGAGAAATTTTAGATGAAAAGGCAGGATTAAATGGAGATATTCGTTCGACTGTTTGCTATGACAAAGAAACAGACTGCTACTACTTTACATCAAAGGGTGGAAGCTTTTATCAGGCAAATGTAAGTCATGATGGTAAAATTACAGATTTACAAGAAATAAAATTAGAAGGAGCAAGTACCTCAACTCCAGTTGTACATAATGGACGAGCTTATATAGGCGTTCGAGGAGCAGAGCAATTTGGTGCAAACTCTGGACATAATATCACTGTAATTGATTTAAAATCAATGAGTGTTGCCTATAAGCTTACAACAAGAGGTTATCCTCAGACAAGTGGTCTTTTAACAACTGGATATGAAAACGAAGATGGCTACATCTATGTTTATTTTGTAGACAACTATGAACCAGGAAAGATTCGTGTATTAAAGGATAAGCCAGGACAGACAAAAGCGATTATTACAAGAGAGAGTGAATATGAGGAAAGCGATGACACGAATGTCCTCTTTACACCAAAAGGACAACATGCAAACTATGCAATCTGTAGTTTGATTTGCGATGAAGATGGAACCTTATATTTTAAAAATGATTCTGCTTATATGATGTCTATAGGAAGTAAAGTTAAAGAAATTAAAGTAACCACGAAACCGAATAAGGTTCATTATACAGAAGGAGAAAAATTTGACCCGACTGGTATGAAGGTTGTTGCATATTATGCAAATGGTAAGAGTAAGGATGTTACAAACTATGTCACCTATCAAGATAAAGCATTGACTCTTGATCGAGTAGATGTTGAAATTCGTTTTCCTTATGCATCTTATAACGATGAGCTTGCAAATTATGAGAAGTTTGATCCAATATTAACACAAGTAGATATTACGGTCGTAGATGAAAATGGGCTAACAGCAGCACAAAATGTTGTAAAAGCAATTGATGCAATTAAGAGTCCAATTACGATGGATAGCTTAAAATCCATACAGACAGCAAGAAAGGCCTATGATGTATTAGAAAGTTCACAAGAAAGCTATGTGACCAATTATCAAAAGCTTTTAAAGGCGGAAAGTGATTATCAGGCAGTTCTAAAAGCATATTGGAAGAGTCATAAGGTGACAGTCAAAGTAAAAGCAGATACTTATCAAAGTGTAAGTCTTAGCTGGACAAAGGCAAAAGCAGTTGATGGATATGAAATTTATCGTGCAACTAGCAAAACTGGAAAATATCAAAAGATAAAGAGTACTTCTAGCACAACTTATAAGGATAGTACCTTAAATACAGGAACAACTTATTATTATAAAGTAAAACCTTATGCAAAGATTGGTGCATGGGATAAAACTGTAGTTTTAGGAGATGAAAGTGGGGTTGTATCAGCAAAACCAAGCCTAACAGCAGTAACAGGAGTGTCTGCGAAAGTTAAAACTTATAATAGCGTAATGGTTTCTTGGAAAAAGGTAACTGGTGCAAATGGATATGAAATTTACAGGAGCACCAAAAAGAGCAGTGGTTATAAGAAAGTTAAAACTATTACAGTTTCTGGAACTATTCACTATGTAGATAGCAAATTAAAAACAGGAACGACTTATTACTACAAGATTCGTGCTTATCGAAAAATTGGAAGTAAGAAAGTTTATAGTACTGCTTGGTCGTCTGTTAAATCAGTAAAACCAGTGCTTGCGATAGCAACATTAAAGCAAGGAAAGTCTTCTAAAAAACAAGTAGCACTTAGTTGGAATAAAGTAACTGGTGCAAAAGAATATGAAGTTTATCGAAGTACGAAAAAGAGTAGTGGCTATAAAAAGATTACTTCTGTAAGTAAATTAAAATATACAGATAAAAAGGTAACCAGTAAGAAGACTTATTATTATAAAATAAGGTCTTATTGTAAGGTTGGCAGTAAGAACGTTTATAGTTCCTATAGTAAACCATTAAAGGTAAAAGTGAAATAAATGATGTATTACAAAGCCTGTGGCGACAGGCTTTGGTACAAATAAATATCATATCAAGGAAGGAGGATTGTCATATAAACGTCTAAGTAAAGGAGGATAAATATGAAGGCGAAGAAACAAATATTTGCATGGATTTTGGTAGTAGCAATGATTATCTCCATGCTAGGGAATACTTCTGTTGCATTTGCAGCAACTGGAGATGAACTCCAAAGTACAAGTATTCTAGAAAATTTAAGCTTTGCACCAATGGGTGGAAGCAATGTTGAAAGCTTGGTATTAACACAAGCAGACACTGGAAAGACAGGATTTGACCCCGATGTAACAAATTACATTATTAACACACCGGATACAGCAACTAATTTATATGTAAAAGGTAGTGCAACATCTGGAACAACAGTAAAAGTTAGTTATAATAGAACAAATAACGAAGCTTTGAATACCGTTACAGTTAGTTTGACTTCAACAAGTGGAACAAATCTACCTTATGTTCAAGTAGCTGGATCAAAAGAAAATCGTGAATTAACAGTGGTAGCAACAAATGGTTCTGAGTCGAAAACCTATCATTTTCAGACAAAAATTGCATCTAGAACATTAAATGCACTTTCTGTAAAGAATGATGGAAAAGAAATTAAATTATCTAGCAATTTTAGTAGTAAGGTTAGAAGTTATGAGACAAACTTACTAGATTCTGTAAAAGAAGTAGAATTATCAGCAACTGCATATAAGTCAGCGTATAAAGTGCTTGTTGATGATGTAGAGATGACAGGTTCTAGTGTAAAAGTTGACCTTGGTGATGAAGCAAAGAAAGTAATCAAGGTAAAAGTACAGTATGACGGTGATAGTGAAGATGTTGAAAACGTATATGAAATCACAATCAACCGCACAGCACCTGTACGAGCAGATTTTAAGGTTACACCAGAAGATGCTCATGTACAAGTAGTCGATGCAGATGGTGAAGATATTCCAGCTGTAGATGGAATATATGAATTAATTCCAGGCAATACCTATAACTATTTTGTTACAAAGAGTGGATATGTAGGAAAGAGTGGAGAATTAAAGCTTTCTGAAGATACAACTACAGAAGTTGCACTAGAAAAAGCAAAAGAAAATACATCTATTGATACAACTATTGATTCCTATTGGAAGAATTTTAGAAATGATGAAAACAATATGGCAGTTGTAGATGTAAAGACTCCTAAAGATACCAAAACAACAGAACTTAAATGGGCTAAAAAGCTTGGTTCTGGTTGGGGTAATGCTCCTAGTGTTCAGATTATTGTAGATAAAAAAGTAATTACCATTGCTGGAACTAAGATTTATAAATTAAATCCAGATACTGGTGATGTTGAACAAGAAGGGCAATTAGTTGGTAGCACAAACTGGGGTTATACACCTCCTACTTATGCAGATGGTGTGATTTATTGCCCATTACAAAACGGAACGATTCAGGCAGTAAATGCGAAAACTTTAGAATCTCTTTGGGTATACAAAGATAAATTAGGCGGACAGTCTTTAAGTGCAATTACTTATAAAGACGGTTATGTTTATACTGGTTTTTGGAATCAAGAAACAAAAGCTGCTAATTTTGTTTGCCTATCAGCAACCGATGAAGACCCAGATAATACAACAGAAGAAAAGCTTCCTACTTGGACTTACAAACAGATGGGCGGATTTTACTGGGCAGGCTCTATTGCAATCGGTGATGCAATTATTGTTGGTACCGATGATGGAGAACGTGGTAATTTAGGAACTTCTCATTTATTATCATTTGATGCAAAAACCGGTAAAGTCATTAGTGATTTAAAATTGAAAGGTGATCAGAGATCTTGCATCGCTTATGATACCGAAACAAAACGTATTTTTGGTACAACAAAGGCTGGTTATTTATTCTCAGCAGATGTTAACAAAGAAACTGGTGAACTTTCTGATTTAAAGACCAAATGGTATGGAAGATCAGGTGATAGTGAAACTGCTACTATGAGTACAAGTACCCCTGTTGTTTATAAGGGCGTTGCTTATATTGGATATACTTCTAGTGGAAACTTTGGTGGAAGTGGTTATTATTTAATTGCAGCCGATGCAAACACCTTAGAAGAAAATTATCGTGTACCATTAATTGGATATCCACAAGGATCTGCATTACTTTCCACTGCTTATGAACAAGAAGATGGTAATGTATACATTTATATGACTTACAATGCACAGCCAGGTGGAATTACTTTAATTAAAGCGAAACCGGATGTAAAGAGTGCGTCTGAT
>CABUZU010000017.1 GCA_902496125.1 uncultured Lachnospiraceae bacterium | reverse complement strand
GTTTTCTGCATACTGACCAACCTGTGCAATAACAACTGGGGAAATTTCCATGTTATTATAGAATCCTGAAATAATTGTTCCTACAATTGTCTCAAAGGCTGCTGATGAAGATAATCCAGCTCCAATTAATACATCACTTGTGATATAAGCCTTAAATCCACCAATCTTATATCCTCTGTCTTTTAATCCAGCGATTACACCTTTAATTAAAGCCTTTGTTGTACCTTCTTCAGATTTTACTGCATCTAATTTCTTTAAATCAATGGTAACCATTGGGTAATTACCAGAAACAATCTCAACCTTTTCTTCTGTTAATGGAGATGAAATAGCAATTGCATCTAAGTTAATAGAAGCTGCTAAAACCATACCATGTTGATGGTCTGTGTGATTACCACCAATTTCACTCCTGCCTGGAGCACTAAAGATGGTTACCTCTCCTTCTCCAAATAATTTCTCATATTTCTCAATAGCTTTAATGTATCTGTTGGTTTGATAATCTAATAATTGACTATCTACATAAATGTCCGTTAATCTGTCAGCGTAAACGCCATTCTTAAATGCCGTGATTAGAGTCTTCGTATTCTTCATCAGTATCTCCTTTCATTTGTTTTTTAACTTGTTGTAGACAGTATAATACACTTTTAGTAAATAGTCAAGATGTTTCAGTAAATTTTTTTGCTAAATTTTTTACAAAAATATTTACTAATTGTTTTACTATTTTTATTTTTTTTGCTATACTATAAATAAAAAAGAAAGGATATACATTATGGCTACTATTAAAGATATTGCAAAGGCTGCTGGTGTATCTTCCGCCACGGTTTCTCGTATTCTAAATAACGATGCAACACTTAGTACATCCCTAGAAACGAAACAACGAGTCATCGAAGTCGCCCAGTCATTAAACTACAAAAAGACCCGTGGTTCAACAAAGTCTACATTTAATCTTGGAATTTTACAATGGTTCTCTTCAAAGGATGAATTAAAGGATAATTACTATCTATTAATTCGCCAAGGGATTGAGGATTTTTGTTTAAAGAACTCTATTCAAATCACAAGAGCCTTTAAAACAGATTTAAATTACATGGAAATCTTAAAAGGGGTGAATGGATTAATCTGTATTGGTAAATTTAGTAAAATAGAAGTAAATAATTTAATAAATTTTACTAAAAATATTGTTTTTTTAGATATGGCATTAGATGATTACTCCGCATCTTCCATTTCTCTTGATTTTCACCATGCCGTTTATACCGCTTTAAACCATTTGTATAACTTAGGACATCGCAAAATTGGATTTCTTGGTGGAGTTGAATATGTGGGAGAATCTGAAATTGTAACCAATGAGAGAAAGAAATATTTTATTTCATTCTGTAACAAACATAAACTAGAATATAAAGACTTTTTAATAGAAGGATCCTTCTCCATTGAATCTGGATACGAAATGATGACAACCCTCATTGAGAGAAATACGATACCGACTGCAATTTTAGCTGCCAGTGATGCCATTGCAGTCGGAGCTATGAAAGCCCTTAATGACCATAATATTCAAGTACCAAACGATGTTTCGATTATTGGATTTGATGATATGGAAATCTGCAACTATACGACACCAACATTAACCTCCATGCATGCACCGGCTTATAATATGGGACAATATGGTGCAAATCAATTATTTGCAGCATCGAATATGAACTCTCAAACGATTATTCGTGCAAAAATTCCTTGTACATTAGTATGCCGTGACTCTTGTAAGAGTCCAAAGCAATAAAAAAAGAATCTCAATTGAGATTCTTTTTTATATATAATTAATGCTTATTTTACAATTCTTCTGATTGCTACAACTTTCATATAAGAAACATTAGAAATGATGATTCCTTTTCTTGTATTTGCTGCATGTACAATCTTATTATTTCCAATATATAATGCTACATGACCGCTATAACATACAACGTCACCAGCTTTTTTATTAGAAGAACTTACACCTGTACCTTTACTTCTTAATGCTGAAGAAGAATGTGGTAAGTTATAACCAAATTTTTGATATACGGCTTTGATAAATCCTGAACAGTCAGCTCCCCTTGTTAAACTTGTACCACCCCATCTATATGGGTTACCAACAAATTTAGTAGCATAGTTTGCAATCTGCTGTCCTTTTGAACTAGAAGTTTTCTTAGTAGCACTTGCTGTTACTTTCTTAGAAGATACATACTTCTGAGATACGTAAGCGGTTTTTCCTTTATAAGTAATCTGATAGAAACCATTTGAAGAATCTTTGATTGTAACTGAATCGCCTTTATGTACATATCCTACACTCTTAGATGTCTTAGAATCCTGTGATCTAACAGTAAGAGCATCTGCTGTAACGTAACCAGTCTGAGCTGCTGATGCATCCATTGGCTTTCCTACTGCTAAAAGTGTAATTGTCATTGCTGCGGCTAAGATTACATTAACGATTTTTCTCGATTTCATGTTGATTAATACTCCTTCCAAATTTCTTTTTTTATTCTTTAACTTTCTATATCTTTTATTACAAAATTGTTACATTTGTTTCAAACTTTTCACAGTATAGCACATTTGTTACTTTTTGTAAAGACTTTTTTGTTAAATTGTTAAAATTTGTTACAGAAGTATTAATAAGAATACGAATTTTGTGCTTTATACGACTCTTCTAACTCCAATTACCTTCATATAAGAAACCTTTGAAACAATGATTCCTTTTCTGGTATTTGCTGCATGTACAATCTTATTATTTCCTGCGTAAATAGCTACGTGACCGCTATAACAAACAATATCTCCTGCTTTCTTATTAGAATAGCTAACCTTTTTACCTACTTTTCTTAAAGAATACGAAGAATGTGGTAAGTTATATCCAAATTTCTTATATACAGACTTAATAAATCCGGAACAGTCAGCTCCTCTTGTTAAGCTTGTGCCACCCCATCTGTATGGATTACCTACAAACTTCTTAGCATAAGTTACAATTTTTTGTCCTTTTGAAGAAGAGGATTTTGATGAACTTGAACTTACTTTCTTAGAAGAGACATATTTCTGAGAAATATAAGCTGTTTTTCCTTTATAAGTAATCTTATAAAATCCAGATTTACTTCCTTTAATTGTAACTTTATTACCTTTATGATAATAACCGAGTGCTTTAGAAGTCTTTGATGCTTTCGCACGAATTGTTAATGCTGAAGCGGTGATATAGCCTGTTTTACTTGCTGCTGATACTTCCTTTGAATATCCTAATGATAATAAAATTAAAACAAAAAATACGATTGTAAGCTTACCAAGCTTTGCTTTCATATTATGTAAGTCTCCTTTCAAATTTGTTACATTTTTGTTACATTTAATATAGCACGGCGAAAAACTTTTGTAAAGTACTTTTTTGCATTTTTATTAAGATTATTACAATTTTGTTACATTTTCATCCTGTGTATTGTTTTAATTGTGTATTCAATTTAGATAATTTTTTTATATATTTTGTTAACTTAAATTTTTTTTATTTTTTTTTAGATTTTACTATTGACATTTTTTTATTTTCTGTTATAATGAAACCATCAACAGAACAAATACATAGATAAATCTACAGAATAGGAGGTACGGTCCAAAAGGAACTTAATTTTTTTCTAGCATTTTAAAGAAAGAGAGGTATAATCCATTGGATAGTATAATTTAAAACCCCATTAGATTCGATATATCATCAATCTAATGGGGTTTTTCTTTACTTATTCATGATGATGGTGATGTCCACCCTCATCTAACAGCTTTTCATAATCTTCTCTAACAAAACGGTGATAGGTTACACCAAATTCATCAGATTCAATACAATAAACATAATCATCGATTGAAGTGTCATGGAACATACATACATGTCCTAAGCCTTCACCGGTTTCATCTTCCACAATACAATTAGGTTCGAAAGAACGAAAGCAATCCACTACCTTTTCTAAAGTTACACCTTTTGAAGTGATGACTTCTAAAAATTTCTTTAAAAATGGTGAATCTGGAATCTGTGTTGCGATATATTTACAACCTTCTTTTGAAATTTCTAAACAATAACGGTCACCATTATTCGAGCATTTAATATTTCCCAATCTTTCTTGTACTAACTCATTAAATTTAGCAAGTCCACGATAAATACCTTCTTCGGTTTCATCTTCTAATCCTAATAACCCTACTAATGACTCTGCTGGATAATAAAGCTTCATACTTTCATTTTGATATCCAATCTTCATCTGCCATTCTTTAATCGTGTCACAAATATGCTTTTCTAATTTTTCTGTTATCATAATTCTAATACTCTCCTATTTCTAATTAAAGGAAGATTCTCTTCCTCAATACCGTTGGCTTCAATATCATCTTGTATAACATCCATAACCTGTTCCATTACTAAATCATACCATACTTTTTCTTTTTCTTCATCAGAAACCAACTCAAAAAACTCATCCCAAAATGGATCATCATCGGAATATTTCTTCTGTAACTTTTCTAAATCTCCATATTTTTCGGTTTGAATCTTTTTTTCATATTCATTACAAATTCTATTTTTATCTTCAATGATTTTATGAGGTACTAATAATAATGGTTCTTCTGCATAATTTAACTGATATTTTAATTGAATCTTTGCTCTTCCAACTGTTTCTGCATAAAAGATTTCATATCCCTCACACACTCCTTGAATCGTATATTTCGGAATCGCATACATATTTGTATAAATACCATTCTTATACATCAATGTCATTCGATTTAATTCTTTTTTCATAAACACTACCTCTTTACACTACCCACTGGTAAGATTTCTTCTAAAGCATCTAAAAATTTCTCATTTAAATTAAATAGATACTCTGTCTGGTTATTACATACAAGCGAATAAATTTTTACCTGCGATGCAGTCGATGAAACATCAATTGTCTTATAATTTTTTGCTTTTAGTCCCTCTCTTGCTGGAGAATCAGCAGGGATTACTTGTCCTACACTTTCTAATGTAAGGTCAAAAAGATGTTTACGTTTTTGTTGGTTCATAATCTTGTCTACCGAAATTTCCCCTGCTGCTAGTAGATATTCATACTCTATATTGGCATAACGAGATACTAATATCGTTGCTCCAACAAAGACAGCAAAAGGAATCAAAAAAATCCAATGTAAAAACAATGCTAAAAACAATGTAATTCCATCTAATGCAAAGCATATCGGTCTTAACATCCTAGTCAATGGCGACGTGCTCTTCTTTACTAAAAATTCACAGTATTCATTCATATTTATACCTCTAACCCTTTTTTATTTTTTGATGCACTAATACAAGCATTTGAAACTGTGCGGCATCTTTATACTTTTTAATATCCAATCCTGTAAGACGTTTAATCTTTTCTAAACGATAATTTAATGTATTTCGATGTACATAAAGCGTTCTTGCCGTCTCTGCTGCATTTCCCTGGCAATCCATTAATGCTAAAGCAGTATTTACTAAATCTTTATCGCCAAAAACATCTTCATTATTTGAATCTTCTAAAAAGTCTGCACATTGTTCCCTACTCATATTATATACTAATCGCTCTAATTTTAAGTTCTCATATTTGAAAAACTTAAGTTCTTGATAGAAGAAGCGACCTGCCTGCATGGTTTGTTTTGCTTGCCTGCCTGCCTTATATAATTCTTTCCATGATAAAAATGGTAAACTAGAAGAAAATATCACTTTACTATAAGAATCTCCCTCGACTGTATCTAATAGCGAATGTACAAAATTTTCGCTCACTTGTGATAAATCATCCCAATACTTAAGAATCAATATATCTGTATCCGAATAGTTAAGCATAAAATCTTGTTCATCTTCTGGAAAGAAATTTTGTAGAATTTCTAATACATCTTCTTTATTTCCCTTTTCTACTTGCACTAAAAACAAGGTCTTCCATGTTTGTTCTGACAAATGCAACTGCTCCGCCTGTCTTAAGACCTCTTCTTTATTTAGATGTCCTTCTAGGGCTTTATGGAAGAACACATCTCGAATTGAAAGAGTCGAAGCTAAAATTTTATTTTCCATATCGCAAAGCCAAAGGTCTTTTCCTAAAACCTTTTTATATTCTTCTAATACTTTTTTTACATCTTCCTCTGTAATCACATGTCACTCCTTTGCTTTTAACAAATACAGCCCGGCGGTCCAAACGGAACCTCCGGGCTGCTTATTAAGCATTATACCAAATTTTTAAAATTAATCAAGGATTGTTCTTTCGGTATCATTATCAAAGAAATGAGCTTTGCTCATATCGAATGCAAATTTAACCTTGCTACCTGTTCTTGATTTAGATAAACCACCAACACGAGCAGTGAAAGAAGTATCTGCCATATCAAAGTATAAGTAAACTTCTGCACCTAATAATTCATATACACGAATAGTAGTATCTACAATACTCTCTTTATGGTCGCTTAAAGCTCTCTGATCTTCATATAAATCTTCTGGACGAATACCAAGAGAAACAACTTTACCAACATATCCTTTTTTCTTTAATACTGCTGCTTTGTCATCTGGAATTAATAAGTTGTGTCCAGCAAGGTCAGCGTATAATTTACCACCATTTTCTTTAATTGTTACATTTGCTAAGTTCATCTGAGGAGAACCAATGAATGTAGCAACGAATTTATTTACAGGATTATTGTAAAGATTTAAAGGAGTGTCAATCTGCTGTACAACACCGTCTTTCATAACTACGATACGAGTACCAAGTGTCATAGCTTCTGTCTGGTCATGTGTTACATAGATGATAGTAGTACCTAATCTCTGATGAAGTTTAGAAATTTCAGTACGCATCTGTACACGTAGTTTAGCATCCAAGTTTGATAAAGGTTCGTCCATTAAGAATACCTTAGGACTACGAACCATAGCACGTCCCATAGCAACACGCTGTCTCTGACCACCGGATAAAGCCTTAGGTTTACGATCTAATAAATGTTCAAGGTCAAGAATCTTAGCTGCTTCATGTACCTTCTTATCAATTTCATCCTTTGGAACTTTTTTCATCTTAAGACCAAATGCCATATTGTCATATACTGACATATGAGGATATAGTGCGTAGTTCTGGAATACCATTGCGATATCACGGTCTTTAGGTTCTACGTCGTTACATAATTTATCGCCAATCCATAATTCACCTTTTGAGATATCTTCAAGACCAGCAACCATACGTAAAGTAGTAGATTTACCACAACCTGAAGGTCCTACGAAGATGATAAATTCTTTATCTTCAATTTCAAGATTGAAGTCTTTTACTGCTTCAAATCCATTGTCATAAATTTTATAAATATGTTTTAATGATAATCCTGCCATTATAAATTCCTCCGTTTTTTATTAACGTTTAACTGTGTTAGAGTATACCTTTTTTAGCATCATTTGTCTATTCGTCAGACCTTACAAATCTTACTGGTCTGATTTGTGCACTAGAAAATCGATAAATGGTTTTACCTTATCAAGATGTGGAGCCTTCGGGGAAATTAGTACAACTGCTCCATTTGAATAAGTATTTAATTTCTTAAACCATTCACTGTCACTGACATCAATTCCTACCTTAACTTCTTCCCCAGTCTCAGCATGTTTTGTTGTCAATACTCTATTCGTATAAGTCTTATAAATATCTGCAACCTTTTCATCTTCTAGATTTAAAAATAAACCTGATGAAGATAAGTTATAATAATTGTCCTTATCACAGACAATGACATCTACCATTCCTGATTCTACAATCGCTACGGTCTTTTCATAATAAGCATTATTAAATCCGCTATTGGTAGATAAATCAAAATACGAACCTGTCTCTAAGGTCATGCTATTCTTAGATGTATCAATCTGTGCATATTTTGCAAATTCATCAAAAAAATCAGAACCTTCTGAAATTTCAGCATAGCTATTGACAAAGCTTGCATAAAATGCACTTTCTGGTGGTCTTACTGCAATAACATAGCAAAAATAGATAATAATACCAATTAGGGCAATCGCCCCTACTATGGGAATTTTATAATAATCCCATAAGTAGGTAAGCTTTGCCTTATTATCTAAAGAATGAATCTTTGCTTTTTCTTTTTGTAAGTTTTTATTAAAAGTCTCTTTATCCAAAGTTTATACTTCCTCTTCCTAAGCAAGCTTTGTGAAATATAACTGGAATGCTGGGAAGTCGCCTGGCTTCATTTCAAATGTATAACCACCATACATTAATGCACCACCATTATAAACTTCATCCGTGCCCTGTAACTGATAAGAAGCATTTTCATCTAAGCCTTTAAAGTTTACATGAATGAAATGTCCATTTGCTCTAGGTCTTGTATTAACCATATTTACTAAGGATTCACTCTTATCTTCTGATACAAACTGCCATGCACAATATTCGTTGTTTTTCATTGCATCTGTTAAACGATAATATTTACCATTCTGAATGACATGGTAATATTTCTTAAAGTCTACAATCTGCTTACGAACAATTTCTTTTTCTTCATCACTAAGTAAACCTAAGTCTAATTCATAACCAAAGGTACCAGACATTGCTACAACACCTCTTGTTTCAAGTGGCATGTTTCTTCCTGTCTGATGGTTTGGAGCTGCGGATACATGAGCACCCATAGCTGAAATTGGATAACCAAAAGAAGTACCATATTGAATCTGAATACGTTCTAATGCATCGGTATCATCACTTGTCCAAATCTGTGGTGAATAGTAAAGCATAGCAGCATCAAAGCGTCCGCCACCACCTGAGCATCCTTCAATTAACATATCTGGATAACGGCTTCCTAATCTTTCTAATAAATCATAGGTACCTAATACAAAGCGATGATATACTTCACCCTGACGGTCTGCTGGAAGATTTGTACTAAATACATCTGCAAGGGAACGGTTAAAGTCCCATTTTAAGTATTCAATATTTGCATTGTCAAAAATCTTAGTAAAGCAATCAAATAAGTAATCTACTACTTCTGGTCTTGACATATCAAGTAAAAGCTGATAACGAGAACGATTTGGCTTTCTACTTGGAACCTTAAGTGCCCATTCTGGATGTTTTCTATAAAGGTCACTATCTTCATTAACCATTTCAGGTTCTACCCAGATACCAAATTTCATTCCAAGTCCATTAATTCTTTCAATTAATTTGCCAAGTCCACCTTTTAACTTCTCTTCATTAACAAACCAATCACCAAGACCTGCTAAATCATCATTTCTTTTTCCAAACCAACCGTCATCCATAACAAGCATTTCAATGCCTAAATCTGCTGCGGTTTTTGCGATATTGTAAAGTTTTTCTTCGTTAAATTCAAAATAAGTAGCTTCCCAGTTATTAACAAGGATTGGACGACGAGCTAATTTAAATTTGCCACGGCACACATTGTTACGAAGAGTTTCATGATACTGATGAGATAAAGTCTCAAATCCAGCTGCAGAATAACTCATAATTACTTCTGGTGCATAGAAGCTTTCTCCTGCTTTTAGGTTCCAACCAAAATGTTCTTCATGAATACCCATTACTACACGAGTTAGACCTGTCTGGTCTGTTTCTACCTGTGTTTTGTGGTTTCCACTGTATACAAACATTAGTCCATAGCAATCGCCGTAATCTTCTGTTGTTTCTGGTGCACAAAGGATAACAAATGGATTGTGTTGATGACTCGTCATACCTCTACGGCTTTCAACGCTACGAATGCCATTCATTGCGCCAATTCGTTCTGGCTGACGTTCCATACAATGTCTTCCATGGAAATGCATTAATTCCCATTCACCAAATGGTAAATCGAGGCAAGCACTGTATGCCTTTGTAAGTTTGATGTTTTCACTACCTGCATTGGTATATACTACGGTTCTTGTAATAACATCTCTCTCTTCCATTACACCATATAATAATTTAACCTGTAAATGAGTAACACTATCTTCCATTACAATGGCAAGAGTCTGAGATTTATTCTCTTTATCATAAACAGCTGGCATATTTGGAATAGAATATTTACCATCTATAATTTCATGTGATACATAACGGAAATCTGCAAGACCACTTCCATCTGCATTTTCTACATTTACACAATTGATGCGATAGTCACCAACTCCACAACTTGGAAATTCCTGTGGTACAGTATCTAATGAGAATGTTCTGTCCTTTTCACATTCATATAAATTACCTGAAAAACCTCTGTCTGTAAAACGTACCATATAATCCATTGGCACATCTGCAATTTTCTTACCATAATATAAATGAAGTAAAATACCATATTCATTTACCTTCATCTGATAAGTGGTGTGATTGGTGTGTAAAATAAATAACTTATCTTTTTCTTGATATTTAATACTCATAGTGTTTCCTTTCCTTTATAAAGACCTTTATTTTTGCTTTAAGATATATAAACGTGATTGGAAATCTCCCACATTTCCATCTGTTCCACCTTCATGGTCAACCTCTGGGTCTGTTGTTACTAGACCTGCATTCATTAACTCATCTCCATAGAAGCTATTATCCATACCTTCAATTTCATATAAAACATCTGGATTTAAGCCTTTTAAGTAAGTACGGTCAAATCCTACATTTACTTCATTTAATACCTTAAAGTATGCAACAATTGCTTCTTTCTTATCCTTTGAAACAACCATCCAACTAGAACGATTATTGGTATAAGGACTCTGTAAACGATAGAAATCACCAAATTGAATCAGCTTACGATATTCTTTCATAAATTTTACTTGTCCTTTTACTGCTGCAAATTCTTCATCAGTTAATTTATTTAAATCCAATTCATAACCAAACGTTCCAAAATAAGCAACATTTGCTCTTGTCTCAATTGGAGTTACACGATATAATTGATGGTTTGGAGATACGGATACATGGCTTCCCATACTAACAATCGGATAACCATAAGAGGTACCGTATTGAATCTTAAGTCTTTCTACTGCATCAGTATCATCACTGGTCCAGCACTGAGGTGCATAATATAACATACCTGCATCAAAACGAGATCCACCACTTGCACAAGACTCAAATAATACATGGGGGAATGTACTCGTTAATCTCTCATAAAGGTCATAAACACCTAAGATATAACGGTGATAGATTTCCCCTTGTTTATTTGCAGGATATCCTGCTGAATAGCATTCGGTAATACTACGATTCATATCCCATTTTATATAAGAAATCTTAGCTTCTGATAAAATTTTAGCCATCATATCATAAATCGCATCGACAACTTCTTTTCTTGAAAAATCTAATACAAGCTGATGACGACCTTCTGATTTTGCTCTTTGTGGAGTTGCTAAAACCCAATCTGGATGTGTGCGATATAAATCACTATCTTCATTCACCATTTCCGGTTCAAACCAAAGACCAAATTTAAGTCCCATGTCTTCTACCTTCTGTGCAAGTCCTGTGATACCATTTTCTAATTTATCCATATTTACTTGCCAATCACCAAGCCCTGCATAGTCATTATTTCTTGCACCAAACCAACCGTCATCTAATACAAATAATTCAACGCCAGCTTCTTTGGCTTTCTTTGCAATATTTAAAATCTTTTCTTCATTAAAGTCCATATAGGTAGCTTCCCAGTTATTTAAAAGAATTGGGCGAACTTCATCTCTCCACTGTCCTCTTGCCAAACGGTTACGATATAAATCATGGTAGGTCTGACTCATACCATTTAAACCTTCATTCGAATATGCCATAACAACTTCTGGAGTGTTAAACTTCTCACCTGGAACTAAATCCCAAGTAAACTGTCTTGGGTTAATTCCCATAAGGAATCTTGTGGTATCATAAGTATCGACTTCTGCTGATGCAATAAAGTTTCCACTGTATACGAATGAAAATCCAAGTACTTCGCCTTTAAATTCATCCGCTGTTTTTCTCTTTAAAATAACAAAGGGATTTTGATTTGCACTTGAATGTCCTCTCATACTTTCAATAGACTGAACACCACTTGCAAGTGGACGATTTACAGGCACACGTTCTCTTGCCCAAGCTCCTGAAAACTGTACCCAATCATAATCATAATCTGGTAAATCAAGGCACATACTCATTGCTTTTGTAAGTTTTAAATTTTCGCTTCCTACATTTTCAAAGATTACACTTCTTGCAATAACAGGATAATCTCTAAAGATGGTATAACGAAGTGTCATTTTAGCATTTAATACTTCATCTTTTAAATAGATTTCTAGTGTTTTAGCTTCTTTACCATCTTCTACATAAGTTGCAGGAAGCTTCTCTAATGCTGGCTTTCCATCCATGATTTCATGACCAACATATTTAAAATCACTAATATAACTACCATCTTCTCTATAAATTTCAAATGCTGGATTTCTATAATCACCAGTACCAAAAGAAGGATATTCTTGTTTTGCAGTCTCTATTGCAAAAGAAGGATTTTCCTTAGGACCACAAACCATTGGTCTAAACTGTGTTTCAAATAAATGTGCAAAAGACTCTCTATCATGAATCTTACTTCCATAATAAAGTTGTCCAATCTGTCCATTATATAAAACCTTCATTACATAGCTAATTTTATCATTTGTTAAATGAAATTCTTTCGAATTATCGTGAAATAAAATTTCCATTATATTTTTCTCATGTTTTTTTCTAAAAAACATTGCAATCCTTTCTGTATTAATTTATAATAATCACATGGTTTATGTCACATTTAGACATATTTTTCGTTTTTAAATTCACATTAAGCCATATCTACAATAGAAAGGAGTAACTATCTATGGAAAGAGTAGTTGGCTATACAAATTCTGCTAGATATAAATGTCTAGAAGACCTCCAACGTACTTCTACCGATTTTAGTCTTCGTTACTGTGGCATCGAACAATGCAATTCTGATCATTTCTTTGGTCCCTATGTTCGAAAAAACGCTTATGTATTACATGTGATTTTAAAAGGTAAGGGTTTTTTCCAAATCAACGGAAATACTTATCCTCTTCATGCAAATCAAGCTTTTTTAATTGCTCCAAATATTTCAACGTATTATGAAGCAGACCATGATGACCCTTGGGAGTATTTATGGGTTGGTTTCACAGGAGTTCGCTCTTTTGAATACCTAACAAATTGTGGCTTTACAAAAGAACAATATGTAATCCAAGTTCCAGATACCAAACCATTAAAAGCTTGTATCGATAATATGTTAGCGGCTCATGAACTTACTTTTGCCAACGATTTAGTTCGAAATAGTGAACTTTTAAAGTTCTTTGCTATTTTAATTCAAAATCATGGAGAAAAAACTAAAAAGCCTAATTACGATTATCCTGGTACGATTTATGTAGACCACGCAATTGACTACATGACTGCACATTACAAAGAACCCTTGCGTATACAGCAACTTGCAGACTATATTGGTATTGACAGAAGTTATTTAACTAGTACGTTTAAAAAAGTAAAGGGAATATCTCCACAAGAATTCTTAATTAATCTAAGAATGGACCAAGCAGCTTCTTTATTAAAAGAAACCTCTCTTCCGATTAATGAAGTAGCTTCTTCTGTCGGATATAAAGACCCTCTTGCTTTTTCTAAAATTTTTAAACAATATTATAGTACAAGCCCTAAAAATTATCGTAATTCAACAGAATCTTTGGTAACTATTGATAAAAAGGGCTATGAGCGTCAGACACCTCTTTAAACCACAAACGGGCTTCGGTTAGTAAAACCGAAGCCCATTTTCGGGTAAACAATCGTGCTCTCTTTTATCTAACCCTATTTACCGACCACAGAAGAACAATACTCTATCTGCGAATTATAATTTACCACCAGAGGTAGCAATACCTTCGATGAACTGTCTCTGGAAAATTAAATATAATACAACCATTGGCAAACATGCTAATAAAGAAGCTGCCATAAGTTGAGGGAAGTCTGATGTATAAGCACCTTGCATTTTAGCTAATGCTGAAGATAATGGCATTGTAGCTTCTTGTGTATTAACAATTAATGGCCACATAAGGTCTTTATACGCAAAAACTGCAGTGAAGATACCAAGAGCAACCATACTTGAACGAGTAAGTGGCATCATAACCTTTAAGAAGGTTTGGAAGATATTACAACCATCTAAGTAAGCTGCCTCTTCTAGATCTTTTGGTAATCCTTGATAACCGGTCTTTAATAGGTAGGTACCAAACGCAGTTACAATACCTGGGAAGATTAATGCAAATGAAGTATTAGTTATACCCAGTTTAGAAACCATTGTATACTGAGGAATGATAAAAATCTGAGATGGAACCATCATCTGAATAATAACAACGGCAAATGCTAAGTTTTTACCTTTGAAATTCAAACGACCAAATGCATAACCTGCTAATGTAGCTGTAAGTACCGCAAAAACTACACGACCTACAATTAAAATTAATGTATTCTTATATAGTAATAAGAAATTCATACTCTTCATAACGGTTTTAAATGAATCTGTTCTCCATACAGATGGGAAAATAATAAATGGATCAATCTGTGTTGATTCGGTAACCGTCTTAAATGCAGTTAAAATCATCCAAATAAATGGTACTAACATTGTGATTGAGAAAAGAATCAAAACCACGTGGATAATTACTGAGACTACTTTCTGTTTTGCTTCATAACCCATAATTCTTTTCTCCTTTCCTAATTATAGAATACATACTTCTTCTCGAAGATGTTCTTGATAAGTGTAAAGATTAAAATTACAACTAATAGTAATACAACAATGGCAGAACCATATCCTTTGTTCTGATATGTAAATGAATACTGATAGAATAAGAATACTAAAGACTGGGTCTTACCAATTGCAGGATTGGTCTTATCCATAATCATATAGATTAAGTCGAATACCTGCATTGCACCAATAATTCTTGTAGTTAATACAAAGAAAATAGTTGGAGAAAGTAATGGAATTGTAATGTGGAAGAACTGTTTAATTCCAGTTGCACCATCGATACTTGCTGCTTCATAGTAGTCACCAGGAATTTCTTGTAAACCTGAAATAAACAATACCATGTTATAACCTAAAATCGACCATACACCGATAATACCCATTGCAATCCATGCAATGTTAGGGTCGGATACCCAGTTGATTTGTTTTCCAATGATATGGTTAATTAAACCATATTGAGCATTGTATAACCATCTCCATACCATTGCTACCGCTGCCGGTGCAGCAACCATAGGTAAGAAGAAAATGGTACGATAAATTCCACGTCCAATCATCTTACGATTTAAAAGTACTGCAAGTACTAACGCAATAACAACAGAAAATGGTACTTCAATAATCATGTATTTAATCGTGTTCCATAAAGACTGTAGTACTTCTGAAGTTTCAAACATTTTCGTATAGTTATCGATACCTACAAAAATATTGCCCTTGCCAAAAGTACCCGTTTTAAAGAACGACTGATAAATCGTCTGGACTAAAGGCCAAATATTTAATACAATTAAACCAATCAAAGTTGGAAGAACAAATATCCATCCCCAAATCAATTCATTTTTCTGTCTTGGAGAAAGTTTCTTTTTTACTTTAGTATCAGCCAAAATTTTTCATCTCCTTATTTAAGTAGTTTCTACAAATTGTAGACAATAAAAGGACTGGTTCCAGTTTAAGGACACCAGCCCTTTATAGTTTTCAGTTAAACATTGTTACATTTAATTCTATTTATTATTCCTGTGCAAGAGTTGCATTCATCTTTTCTGCTAAGTTCTTGCAAGCTGTTGCTGTATCTTCTTTACCGCTAAATGCATTAACTAATCCAGTAGATAAATCATTTTCCCACTGAGTTGTAGTAGATACAGAATGAGGTCTAGCAATTAAATCAGCATCTGATAACATCGTTACATAAGAACCAATTCCTGGGAATGTATCTTTGTATTTATTCTGCCATGCATCTGAATAAGAAGTATCGGTTAAAGCAGACATGGTTACACCAAGTTCAGCCTGTTTCTTCTGAGCTTCTTTGCTACCTAAGTATAAAGCTAAAGATTTAGCAGCGTTAGGCATCTTAGTATTAGCATATACAGACCATCCTAAACCATTAATGATAGTTGCACGTTTACCAGTAGTAGCATCTTTAGGAAGAACTGCTACGTCACAATTTTCTTTTACATAATCATTTTCAACAAATGCAGGAGCCATCCAGTCACCTTGCATAGTCATAGCAATCTTACCAGATTCTAATAATGCATCAGGACCATTCTCAGATACGCTTGCATAATCAGGAGCACAATCTTTTAAGATATCTGTTAAATATGTCATAGCTTTGATTGTGTTTTCGTTATCCATACCAGATTTTTTCATATCTTCGCTGATAAGTTCTCCGCCCATAGAGTAAACGATGTTGTACCAGTTATCCTGGTTGTTAGAAGTCTTAAGAGCATAACCATACTGGTCTTTAGACTTATCTGTTAACTTCTTAGCTGCTGCTGCGAAATCATCCCATGTCCAGTTTTCATCAGGATATTTAACGCCTGCTGCATCAAATAATTTCTTATTATACCATAATGCAATAGTATCGATATCCTTAGGTACTGCATAGTACTTATCTTCATATTTGTATAAATCTGCAACACCCTGGTTGTAATTGCTAATGGTATCCTTTAAGTCATCTGTTAAGTCCATTAACATTCCACTTGACATGTAGTTGTAAGAGCTGTTAGAGTGCATCCAGAATACATCTGGCATATCTCCACCACTTGCACCAGCTTCAAGCTGAGTCCAATACTGATCCCAAGGAGTAACAACGATACTTACTTTAACACCAGAAGTCTTGCTCCAATCGTCCATAATTTCCTGTAGTCCTGGCTGCTGGTTCTTATCCCAAATAGAAACGGTAAGGGTTCCGCTTTCCATTTTGCCGTTAGCATCGCCTGCTGCTGCTTTAGTTTCATCTGAGCTTCCGCTGTTTGATGAGCATCCTGCTAATCCGAATGCCATACTTGCACAAAGTGTAAGTGCTAAGATTTTTGTTAAATTCTTCTTCATATTACTCTGTCCTCCGTCTTATTTAATATGAAAGTATTGATACGGTGAAATCCACTGGCGGGTCGGTATGCCAAGCTTCCTTCACTGCAACTTATGTTTATATTTTACACCTCTAACTATAAAACCGTAAATAGATTTACATAGGAAATATATGGTGAAATGTGGTTTATTGGATACTTTTTTGCAGTTGTTATATTTTTAGCAAACTTTTTTATGCAATTTGCACGTCATTTTTTCTCGTATTTTCACCTTTTTTTCACACTTATTGACATTTTCACCCGTTTCGAAATATTTACCACACATTTTTCCATTGCAAAAGCGAAAGCCACTTATTTTTAATCCAACACTTTTCCATATTCGTTTAACAAAAAAATATAGAGTACGATGTTATAAGATATGTATAATAACTAACATAATAAAAAATCATGAAAGGACGTTTTTTATGCTAGGTATTTTTAATCCCGATAACAAAATCAATATTATAATAGGTAAGATTGGTGACGTTATTATTGCCAATCTCCTGTTTATTCTTTGTTCCATCCCAATTATCACCATCGGTGCCGCATGGACATCTCTTCACTTTTGCTGTCTAAAATTAGTAAAAGGAAATTTAGACGGTGTCACTAAGACCTTCTTTAGCTCTTTTAAGAAGAATTTTAAACAAGCAACGATTACATGGGTTCTTGTTTTACTCGGTGCTCTCTTTCTGTTAACTGGTATTGGATTTTTAAAACAGATGTCTGGAGGTCTTGCTAACATTTATCTATATATTTACTACGCTGCTGCCGTTTTATTAATTTTATTTACACTATATGTATTTCCTGTTATTGCAACTTTTGAAAATACTTTAAAAAGACTTTATTCAACTTCAATTGCTCTTTGTTTTATTCATTTTCCTAAAACAATTGTCATTGCATTTTGTTTAATCTTTCCTTTTGTCTATACTTATTCAGACCTTGCATTATTATCGCTTTATGCCTTCCTTTGGGCATTCTTTGGATTTGCACTCATTTGCCTACTCTCTGATATGGTATTTTTTAGCATCTTTAAAAAATATTTACCATCTGAAGAAACTGAAAACGAACAGAATGAATAGGAGGAATAATTATGTCACTTGCCGATTATACAAAAGCATTAAAACTTGGACAAAAAAATTACCGCTCTTTACTAAGCAGCGGTCGTTATGCCCACCTTCCTGTCTTAGATGAAATCTTATCTGATTCTTCTATTATAAAAGGGGAAGCAAATATGGGCGTAATGGAAATCCCAATCAATTTGATTGTTGGAACCAAAACCGTTGGCAGAAGAAATGCATTTGCTGCAAACTTCATGCCCCTTTTAGAAGTCAAATCGGAATTTGCTGCAAAATGGAGTAAACTTGCAGATGCCTTGCAAGAAGAAGGTCTTCGCGACCCGATTATTGTCTATGAATTTATGAATCATTACTATGTAATGGAAGGAAATAAACGTGTCAGTGTTATGAAATACCTAGGTGCAGTAAGTATTCCTGGTAAAGTAACTCGTGTCGTTCCCAAACAAACGACAGACCGTGAAAATGTCATTTACTATGAATATATGCGTTTCTTTGAAAAATCATTAATTAATTATATCTATTTTTCAAAGGAAGGTCGTTTTAGTGAATTATTAAATGAATTAAACATAGAGGAAGACCATTATTGGACCGATGAAGAACGTGAAGATTTTCGTTCTGTCTATATTAAATTTTCAAAAGCAATCAAAAACCGAAAAGGCGAGCATGGTCTAAATTTTACAGATGGTGATGCACTTTTAGCTTATCTATCCATCTACAACTATGAAACAGTTAAAGAACAAACAGTAGCACAAATCCAAAAAGAACTCACATTAGTATGGAAGGAAATCTCTGTTTCTGCCAAAGCAGATAGTATTGAACTTCGTATGGATTTACCAGATACAGAACCGAAACCTACGAATCTACTAAATCTTTTCATGCCTGAAACGAAAAAATTAAAAGTAGCCTTTATTTATGATAAAACAGCAGAAACCTCTAGCTGGACTTATAATCATGAACTTGGTCGCTGTTATGTACAAGAGGTATTTAAGGGACAGGTTGAAACCTTTTACTATGATATGGTTTCTAATGATTTAACCTTATTAAATGCTCTTGATGATGCAGTCGCATTTGGTTACAATATGGTTTTTATCACAACCCCACGAATTATGGATAGTGCAATTAAATTTGCTCTTGAACATCCTGAGATTAAGATTTTAACCTGCTCCTTAAATGCCCCTCATTCTGTGATTCGTACCTATTATGGACGTATCTATGAATCGAAATTTTTACTTGGCGTCATTGCCGGTTCTCTTTGTGCTGATGGAAAAATAGGATATATTGCTGATTATCCTATTTATGGAATGACTGCTAATATCAATGCATTTGTATTAGGTGCAAAACTTGTCAACCCTCGTGCTAAGGTTTATTTAAGATGGTCTACATTAAAATCTCCTTCTAATATTATAAATGAATTTGTCGATATTGGAGTTCACTATATTAGTGGTTCAGATTTAATCACTCCAATTTCACCTTCTAGAGAATTTGGACTGTTTAAAGCAGATAAAGTAGATGATGAAATAAAGATAGAAAATCTTGCAATGCCCGTATGTGACTGGGGCAAGCTTTATGAAGCAATTATTCGAAGTGTCATTAATGGTACTTGGAAGTCAGAGGAAGATATAAAAAACCAAAAAGCAATTAATTACTGGATTGGTCTATCTGGTGGTGTAATTGATATTCTTACCTCAAAGACCTTACCAATTGGTACTTCTCGACTCGTTAATCTATTAAGACATGATATTAAGCGTGGTAGATTTCATCCATTTGAAGGTGTGTTATACGCTCAAGGTCATATTATGAAACAAGAAGACGGAAAGGTTCCTACCCCAACAGAATTGATAAAGCTTGACTGGCTTTGTGAATCCATTGTTGGTGAAATCCCCAATATAGAGGACCTTCAAGAAGAAAAACAAGAAATTGTTAAAAAGCTCGGAGTAAAAAAATAAAATGAAAATATTAGCGATTGCAGACGTTGAATCCCCCTACTACTGGGACTATTTTAAAAAAGAATATTTAGATGGGATTGATTTAATCCTTTCTTGTGGAGATTTAAATCCTAATTATCTCTCCTTCTTAGCTACATTTACCACCAGTCCAGTACTCTATGTACGAGGCAATCACGATGATAAATACGAAAAACATCCACCAGAAGGGTGCTTTTGCATTGAAGATCAAATTTATGTTCATAATGGAATTCGAATCTTAGGTTTAGGCGGTTCGATGCGTTATAAACCAGGTATTAACCAATACACAGATAGAAATATGAATGCTAGAATCCGTAAAAAATGGTTATCTCTTCAATGGCATCATGGAGTTGATATTTTACTAACTCATGCTCCCGCCTATGGCATTCAAGACGGCGAAGACCTACCCCATAGAGGATTTAAGGGGTTTGTAAATTTTATTGACCATTACAAACCCCAGTATTTCATCCATGGACACAATCACATGTGTTATGATTCTTCTATTAAACGCGTGATTAAGCATGGTGATACCACAATTATCAACGCTTATAATTACCACATATTTGAATGTGAACCAAACCCCAATTATAAATCCTTTGGTCCAAAATTTAAAGGAAAAAGCTCATTTAGAGAGTAAACCTTATATTCATTCTCATTCTTAGCTAAAATAATTTGAAAATTATCTACATCTACAAACTCTGTCATAACTTGACGACAGACTCCACAAGGCGTACAGTAATCTAAACTCTGTGCGTCTTTTTTTCCACCTACAATTGCAATTTTATCAAATTGTGTATTTCCTTCACTGACTGCCTTAAAGATAGCAGTTCTCTCTGCACAATTTGTAGGTGTGAATGCAGCATTTTCAATATTACATCCTGTATAAATTTCTCCATTTTTACATAATAGAGCTGCTCCTACTAAGAAATTAGAATATGGGGCATAAGATTTTTTCCTTGCCTCTAGTGCTAATTTAATTAGTTTTTTCTCCATCTTTTCTACCATCTGCTACTAATAGTTCATGAATAATTTCTTCGCAAATATCCATTACGCTCTTATTATCAGTCTTAATTACAATATCTGCTGCTGCCTGATATTTTTCACGACGTTTTTCCATTAATTCTCCAATAAATTCAACATTTTTATTATTTTCGATAACGGGTCTGTCATGACTATCCTTTACACGGCCTAAAATCGTCTCTGGCGATGCAGTAAGTAAGACTACTCGACCATTTTTCTTCATTTCTTTTACATTTCTCTCTCTCATTGGTACGCCACCACCACAAGAGATAATGACATTGGATTCGGACTGCATCTCAATTAGTAGATTGGTCTCTGCATCACGAAAATATTCCTCTCCATAAACCTCAAAGATATCTGAAATACTCATACCTTCTCTTTGTTCAATAATCTGGTCCATTTCTACAACCTTCATTGCAAACATAGTACTCATATAATCAGAAATTGTGGATTTTCCTGCTCCCATAAATCCAATTAAGACAATATTATAATCAAAAAGACGTCTTGCTTGAATACGCTTACTATTTTTAGAAATAGAATTAAATACACTCTGAATTTCTCTTTTATGTCTTCTATCTGCAATTCGGTTCTCTAACCATTCCTTTTGTTTGGCTTCTTGTTCAGGCTGTAAAATCGGTAGAGAATGACCTTCCTTATATGCCATAATATCCTCTACAATACGATTTCTCATAAGCAGTGCATCTAAGATGATTTCATCACACTGACCTAGACTCTCTCTTAGTACTTCTAATTGGTTCATAGTTCTCTCCTTTAGTGTCT
>CABUZU010000016.1 GCA_902496125.1 uncultured Lachnospiraceae bacterium | reverse complement strand
GATGACAGTTGCTACAGCAATTTCTGCAATGTTTACTTCTGTGAAAGTGGCATTTATGGTAACTGGAGTTGCATCTATTTTAGTCTTTATACTATGGATAGTTTTTATAAAAGATGGAGAACAAGAAAATACTTCAGAATCATCACATAATGAGTCCGTTATTAATACTCTTTTAACAGTACTAAAAAGTAAAAATATTTGGTTAGTAGGAATCTGTTTGATGTGTATTATGGGATGTAATGTTGCAGTATCCTCTTTTTTACCAATAGCACTTCAGTCAAGAGGAGTTAGTGAATCTACTTCAGGTTTATTATTATCTGTCTTTACGATTGGAAGTTTGTTTGGAGCCTTTATAGGAACCTCTTTGATTTCTAAATTTAGGAAAATGAAACTAGCATTAATGATTTGGGGAGGAGTTTCTGCTATTTGTGTAGCATTTGGCTGGAAATTACCAGTAATTTTCATAGTAGTAACATTATTGATAGCAGGATTCTGTATTGGTAGCTTAATACCAACTTTCATGTCATTTCCAATGCTTTTGCCAGAAATAGGTCCAGCATATGCAGGAAGTGCAGGTGGAATTATTACTACATTAGAACTTTTAGGTGCAGTAATTTTGCCAACTTATGTAATGACACCTTTGGCAGGAGAAAATTTCACAGTTTATTTTCTTATGGCAGGCGGTGCAATGATAGTTATGGATATAGTGGTTATACTTCTTCCAGAATTAAATAAATCTACAAAATAGACAATAAAATAGGTGTAATTTTTTTAGGGCGATGCAACAGCTTTATAGTGCATCGTCCTATTTGTGATATGTAAAAGGAGGAAAAAATGAAGGCGGCAGAAAATAAGATGGGGGTTTGGTCTGTAAATAAATTGCTTGTTACAATGGCATTTCCAATGATATGTTCTATGTTGGTACAGGCTTTATATAATGTAATAGATAGTATTTATGTATCCAAAATTAGTGAGGAAGCATTGACGGCAGTATCTTTGGTATTTCCAATACAAAATTTTATGACAGCAGTCGGCTCAGGAATTGGTGTTGGAATGAATGCAGTATTATCACATGCATTGGGAGAAAAAAATTATACAGAGGCAAATGAGTCAGCATGGTGTGGGATGAAGCTTGCTTTAGCAGAAACATTTGTTTTTGTATTATTTGGTATATTTTTTAGTTATCCATATTTTAGTATTCAAACTACAGATACGCAGATTAGAAACTTAGGAATTTCTTATAATAAAATTTGTTGTTGTCTATCTATAGGAGCATTTATGCAAATGTATGTAGAAAAACTTTTGCAGTCTACAGGAAAAACTTTTTACTCTATGTTAATACAGGGAACAGGAGCTGTTATTAATATTATTCTAGATCCAATTTTTATATTTGGTTATTTGGGATTTTCCCCCATGGGTGTTAAAGGAGCTGCACTAGCAACAGTAATAGGACAGTTTATTGCTTCTATATTAGGATTCTATTTTCATTATACGAAAAATTATGAAGTAAAAATACAAAAAGAAAAAAGCTATCAAAAGTCAAATATTTTAAAGAAAATTCTTAAAGTTGGAATACCATCTGTAATTATGCAGTCATTAGCATCAATAATGGTATATGGGGTTAATTTGATATTGATGAATTTTATATCGGTAGCAACAGCAGTTTTTGGTGTATACTATAAGCTTCAGAGTTTTGCATTTATGCCTGCGTTTGGACTGAGTAATGCGATGATTCCAATTATTGCATATAATTATGGTGCAAAGAAAAAAGAACGAATTAAAGAAACGTTGAGACTAAGTATGTTGTATATAACAGGAATTATGATAGTTAGTACGATTATTTTTCAATTTTTTCCAAGACAATTGATGTCATTATTTCATGCTTCAGATGAAATGAAAAAGATTGGTTATGTAGCTTTGAGAATTTTATCATGTAATTTTATTTTTGCAGGTATTAGTGTGGTATTGTCTTCATTGTTTCAGGCAGTTGGAAAAAGCATATATAGTATGTGGATTTCAGTTTTTAGACAGTTAGTGTTTTTATTGCCAATAGCTTTTCTGCTTAGTTTATCTGGAGAACTAACACAAGTATGGTGGTCCTATCCAATTGCAGCTGTTGGCTCTGCTATCGTAAGTGTAATCTATCTTAGAAAATTAAATTTAACAATTTGCTTGTAATTTTTCGCATTATGCCCTACAATTTGTAGGGAGGGGTAATGAAAAAATGAATATAAGTTCCGTTATGATTTTTTATTATTTAAAACAATATTTTTCTGTAGAGTTTCTTTCCTATCAAAACAACAATTTTGCTCATACACCAATATTTTATAATAACTTTTTTAACATGGATGAACATATTGTATTGGTAGACTCAAAAAATTTGATTGAATGTTTAGCACGTGTGAAGAAGAGTATTGTGATTTGTATTGATAAGTTTGGAAAAGGGATAGGAAGTAAGTATAATGATTTAATTATTTTAAGTGATCCTTTAGCTAAAACGATGACTTTTGATATTTTGAATTATATTTTGGAAAAATTTAATAAATGGGAATCTCATATGAATGAAATTTTGCATAGTAGTCGGAGTTTTTTAGATATTGTCAATGAGACGAGTATCATGATAGGGCTTCCCATTTCGTTAATCGATGTAAATTTTCGATATATTGCTTATAGTGATAATTCAACAGATTATATGGATTTAGTGGATGCTGGGAATCAACTTCCCATTGATGTGGTCAATCAATTGACATCTTCAAAGAATTATAAAAAGCTTGAATTAAGAAAAGAAGCATTTTTTTACAAAGATGGAAAGGAATGTATTTACAAAAATATTTTTTATCGAGATGAATATGTAGGACGTTTAACAGGTATCGTAGCAAAAGGATATGATACTGTTTCATTATTTTATTATCAAGAAATTTTTGATCAAACTTCCCATTATATTGAAATTTTATATGAACAATCAGGAAGTTTTGAAAATATTTCGTTAAAATATCGAGAAATTCATGAGCATTTAAAGCAGATTGCAAATGGTGTATTCATGCATGTGAATTATCTTGATAAATTACTTGAGGAGTATGGATGTGTAAAAAGAGACCGTTTTAGTATTATGACGATTGTTTCTAGGAATATCAATCAATCTTTTTATAGTCCATCTTATCTTTGTAATCAAATTGAAAATAAATTTCCTGGATGTTTTTGTGTGTGGAGTGATGAAAAATTTATTGTTCTTTGTGATTATGACTATTATTTAAGACATTGCGGAAAAAAATTAGAAAAAGATTTGTTGCCCTTTTTGCAACTTTCTAATTTAGTTTGTGGAGAGAGCCGTAAATTTGACAACATAGGGTCTCGCTCTACCATTTATATTGCAAAGGTTCAAGCAGAGTATGCATTAGAACGAAGAAAGGAAGAAGTTGAGAAGTATTATTTTGATTTTGAGAATTATGCATTAAGCTATATTATTTCACATGGAATTGGAAGCATTTCTGCTAGGCAAATTTGTCACCCAGCTCTTTTAACACTAAAAGACCATGATGATAGACAGGGGACGGAGTATATTCACACCTTAAAGATATTCTTTGAGGAAAGGTTTAATGCTTCTCTTAGTGCAAAGAAATTGTACATTCATCGAAGTTCTTTTTTAGGAAGAATGGAGAGAATTAAAGAGCTTACACAGATTGATTTACAAGATCCGGATGAACTTTTGTATTTAGGAATATCTTTTCGAGCATTTTTCTCTTTGTAAAAGTAAATGACAAATTCATAATAACCCTATTGACATACTGGGAAAACTATGATATCTTACTAACAAGATGAGAAAACGTAAGTTTAGTTATGGAAAGAAGGGATTTTATTTATGAAGCAGATTTTATGTTTTGGAGATTCGAATACATGGGGCCTGAATGGGGAAACAGGTAAGAGACTTCCTTGGGGAATGAGATGGACAAGCCTTTTGCAAGAGAAGTTAGGAAATAGAGACTGTCGTATTATTGAGGAAGGACTATGTGGAAGAACCACTATTTTTGAGGACCCTTTACGAGATGGTAGACGTGGAACTGCCCTTCTTCCTACTTTATTAGAGACTCATGCCGGCGTGGATGAAGTGATTTTAATGCTTGGGACGAATGATTGTAAGACTGCATTTGGTGCTTCGGCAGAACTCATTGGAAAAGGAATTGAGAAATTAATTGACCAAATTTATGACTATGCACCAGAGGCTAAAATCTTGTTGATTTCTCCCATTTATCTAGGAGAGAAGGTATGGCAGGAAGGCTATGATGTAGAATTTTCAAAAGAATCGGTATTAGTATCGAAAGAATTAGAAAATGTTTATGAGAAGATTGCAAATCGTAAAGCGGTATCCTTCTTAAAGGCATCAAATTATGTAAGTTGTTGTGAAGCAGACCAAGAACATTTAAATGCAAAAGGGCATGTAGTATTTGCAGATGCGGTATATGAAGCAGTAAAGAAATTTGCATAGTAATATTGTGTATAGGAGAGAGTTTGATGACAGTAAGACATCTAAAAATTTTTCTTATAGTCTATGAAAAGGGCAATATGACACAGGCAGCGAATATCTTATTTATGACGCAGCCCTCAGTTAGTCAAGTGTTTTGACTGGAATTAATAAATTATAGGTAATTACCTATGAAAAACTCCAAAATTAACAATTTGCATTTATTTGCACATCTGTAATGATGATGGTAGAAGATTAATTTTTAACATAGATTATAGGAAGCAGTGTCGTGTGACACTGCTTTTTTCGTTTTGTTTTTCTAAAGACTTTAATTCGTCTTGATAAATCACAAATTGCATTGATACTTCTGCCATATTGGTTTATAATTTATTTTGATTCTACATAATTTTTTTATTTTCGTCAATTATTTAAAATTAGGGGGAGTGAGTTTGAAAAATAATAAATATGAAATAGATATGTGTAATGGAACCATTATGGATAAATTGATTTCATTTTCCATACCGCTTATGTTATCAGGAATTTTGCAGTTAATGTTTAATGCAGTAGATATTGTAGTAGTAGGACGATTCAGTGGTAGTCAAGCTCTTGCAGCAGTAGGTTCAACAACGGCATTAATCAATGTATTTACCAATCTATTTATTGGAATATCACTAGGGGCGAATGTGATTGCAGCAAGATATTATGCAGCAGGCAGAGAAAAAGAAATGTCACAGACTGTTCATACGGCAATTACCTTGGCACTTGTGAGTGGAATTATCATGGCTGTGATAGGAGTGATTTTTGCAAGAGGTGCACTAGAGATTATGGGAACACCTGATGATGTTATTGCAAAATCTACACTTTATATGAGAATTTATTTTTGTGGAATGCCATTTTTTATGTTGTATAATTATGGAGCTGCCATATTAAGAGCAGTAGGAGATACGAAAAGACCGTTATTATTTCTTATTATCTCAGGTATCATTAATGCGATATTAAACTTATTTTTAGTCATTGTATTTCATTTAGATGTAGCAGGGGTTGGAATTGCAACAGTTGTATCACAGCTTATATCTTGCATTTTAACGCTTCGATGTTTACACCATACAGAAAGTAGTTATCAGTTACATTTTTCAAAACTTTGTATGAAATCTTTATATTTAAGACAGATTTTTCAAGTAGGGATTCCAGCGGGAATCCAAAGTACGGTTATTAATATCTCCAATGCTATGTTGCAATCCTCTGTCAATTCCTTTGGTTCGATTGCAATGGCAGGATATACGGCGTCAAATAATATTTTTGGATTTCTCTATATATCTACTAATTCTTTTACACAGGCGTGTATGAGTTTTACTAGTCAAAATTATGGGGTAAAGAAATTTAAGAGAATGGATAGAGTCTTAATTGATTGCATGATTCTTGCTGTCAGTGTAACTTTAATACTTGGCAGTGCGACCTATATTTTTGGACCAGAGCTTTTACATATTTATAGTAATCAAGAAGAGGTTATAAATTGTGGTATGGAAATTTTTACTTATACGACATTTACCTATTTCTTATGTGGTATTATGGATTTATTTCCAGGTGCATTAAGAGGAATGGGATATTCGACGGTTCCGATGATTCTTTCTATTATTGGTACTGTTGGTGTGAGAATCATTTGGATTTATGGATTATTTCCAACTCATAGGTCTCTTACGTTTTTATTTATATCTTATCCAGCATCGTGGATTGCAACAATTATTATGCAAGTGATTTGTTTTTATTTTGTTAGAAGGAAAATTCAAAAAACAATGTAAAAGGGATGTTGTACATCCCTTTTACTATATTATGAAATAATTCCTGTTGATTGTAAGAATAAAATAAACATAATGATTGGCGTAATATATCGAATCATAATGACATAAAGTTTTTTGCGTCCAAACTTATCTCCTGTACTTTCCATTTCTTCAATAACAAAGTCAGGTGTTTTAACCCAACCAATTAAGATAGTAGAAAGAAGGGCAATGAAAGGCATCATAACACTGTTGCTAATATAATCCATGATATCTAGTAATTGACCTGTACTACCATTGGGTAATTGCACTTCAAAATAGAAGATACTATAACCAAGTGCAATAACAGCAGATGCAATTAAATAGATAACCGATAAAATAATTACGGCTTTTTTACGGCTTAAATGGAAGATTTCTATACAGTTTGCAACAATTGATTCTAGTACCGAAATACAAGAAGTTAATGTAGCAAAGATAGCTGCGACAAAGAAAAGTAATCCGATAAATACACCTGCACTTCCCATCGCTGAAAAAACTTTAGGAAGTGAAATAAACATTAAGCTAGGACCAGCACCCATTCCTTCTGTCCCAGAGAAGACAAATACTGATGGGATAATCATTGCACCAGCTAGGAATGCAACGCCACTGTCAAAAAACTCAATCATATTGACGGATTTATTTAAATTGACCTCAGGTTTTACATAAGAACCATAAGTAATCATAATTCCCATAGAAACACTAAGTGAGAAGAAGAGCTGACTCATTGCATCAAGTAAAATCTGTAAAAATCGTTTAAACGTTAATCCTTCTACATGAGGAGTTAAGTAGTATAAAAATCCATCAATACCCGTACGAACGGTTCCATGAGCATCGGTGTGTGTTAATGTAAGTGAATAAATTGCAATAACAATAACTAAAATAAGCAGAATAGGCATCATAAATTTAGATACCTTTTCAATACCACCTTGTACCCCTTTATAGACAATGAAAGCAGTTACTGCCATAAATAGTAACGCAAATAGGACTGGTGAGGTTGGTGAACTAATAAAGGAAGTAAAATAGTTATCTTCTGCCGCTGCACTTGCCTGTCCAGTAAGATAAACTAACGCGTATTTGGTAATCCAACCACCAATTACTGCATAGTAGGTCATAATTAAAACAGGAACGAGAAAGGTTAGAATACCAAGAAACTTCCACTTCGGATGCATTTGCTCATAAGCACCGATGGCACTCTTTTTCGTTCGACGTCCAATTGCAATATCGGAAGTCAATAACGTAAATCCAAAAGTAAAAATTAAAAAAAAGTAAACAATTAAAAATAGACCGCCACCGTCTTTTGCAGCTAAATAAGGAAATCTCCATAGATTTCCAACGCCAACAGCACTACCAGCTGCTGCAAGTACGAAGCCAATCTGTCCTGAAAAATGATTTGATTTTTTTTCCATGATTTTTCTCCTTCACATATTTAAAATAGTATAGCATAATTCGTAATTGTAGTAAACAGACAAATTGTTCTCACCTTGACAGAAAATGTTATTAAGGCTGCCTATCCAACGCAAGAGTTTTAAAGTAATGGATATTCAGATGCCGATTATTGCAATGACAGCGAATGCATTTTCAAAATATATGCAAAATTCCTTTAATGCGGAAATGAATCCACATATTTCAAAGCCAATTGATATGAAAAAATTAAGAAAGACTATTAAACATATTCGCTTTGGCGGAACGGATTATTCAGTATAAAAACGGGGTGTCGATTTGTAACACCCCGTTTTTTATGATTATTCTTTAAAGTATTCTTTTACTAATTTTACAACGGTTCCAGATAATAAGAACAGTGCAATTAAGTTTGGAATGGCCATGAGTCCATTAAAGGTTTCTGCAATATTCCATAGCATTCCAAGGTCTACGGTTGCACCTAAGATTGCAACTAAAGAGTACGCAAGCATAAATGGCTTGATAACCTTAGAGGAAAATAAAAATTCAATACAGCGTGCCCCGTAAAGTCCCCAGCCAATAATCGTTGAAAAGGCAAAGCAACACAGTGCAATTGCAGTAAAAATAGAAATCCAACTTCCATAAGTGGTAGTAAATCCCGTGATTGTAAGTTCTGCACCAGCATCGACACCATAGGCAATTGGGGTGCCACTACATAAAATAACAAGAGCAGTTAATGTACAGATTAAAATCGTATCCATAAAAACTTCAAAGATTCCAAGAAGTCCCTGTCTAATAGGTTCATTCGTATTCGAACAAGCGTGTGCAATGGAACCTGTACCAAGTCCAGCCTCATTTGAGAAAATACCTCTAGCAACGCCCTTTCTCATACTGATAAAGAGGCTTCCAACCATGCCACCGGTTACAGAAGATGGATTAAAAGCTCCATCAATGATGGAATAAAGAACAGATGGAAGTCTTTCAATATTTAAGAAAACAACCCCTAATGCAAAGAAGATATAAAGCAGTGCCATAAATGGTACTAGACGTTCTGCAACCTGTCCAATTCGTTTAATTCCACCAAGAAGAATTAATGCGACAAGAATTGCAACAACAATTCCAATCATTAAATCGATAAAACCTAGTGAATCTTGTGAAATGATATTAAAGTTTAAAAGTGCAGAATTAATTGCCGTTGTAATGGTATTTACTTGTGTGGCATTGCCAGTACCAAAAACGGTAAGTACACCAAAGGTTGCAAATAATACTGCAAGAAAATGCCAGTGCTTAGAAAGACCATTCTTTATGTAGTACATAGGACCGCCAATATAATCGCCTTCACTGTTTCGTTCTCTAAAGTGTACTGCTAGTGTTACTTCTGAAAATTTGGTACACATTCCAAGAATAGCAGAAATCCACATCCAAAAGACTGCACCAGGACCGCCAATTGCAATAGCACCGGCAACACCAGCAATATTTCCAGTTCCAACAGTTGAAGCAAGGGCAGTACATACCGCTTGGAATGGTGTCATAGAACCATCACCAGCATCTTGCTTTTTAAAGATTCGTCCAATGGTTTCTTTCATCGCATATGGAAATTTACGAATTTGAAGAAATCTTGTTCGAAATGTTAACAGTAATCCAACGCCTAGAATACAAATCATCGCAGGCACACCCCAGATGAAATCATAGACGGTTTTGTTAATCGAGTTTATAAGTTCTAACATAAATCAATTCCTTTCCCTTTAGAGTATATATGAAAAAATGATATCATAATTATTAAAAAAAGTACAGAATTTAGTTTACATTCGACGTTTTCTGCTGTATAATACGAACTCGTTTAGATAAAATTAAAGGGGGTACGTATTATGAGTAAGATGCAAAATGACATGACAGTTGGCAATCCAATGAAGATTATTTTAAGCTTTACATTGCCGATTTTTATTGGAAATGTATTCCAACAATTTTATAATATGGCAGACGCAGTAATTGTTGGTAAATTTGTTGGAAATAATGCACTTGCAGCTGTTGGAAGCACAGGAACGATTATGTTTCTAATCTATGGTTTTGTTGTTGGAATGACAGCAGGATTTACCGTACTGACGGCACAAAAATTTGGTGCTGCTGATATGGATGGAATGCGAAAAACCGTTGTGGGGGCTGGGGTTTTATCATTCGTAATTGGGGCAATTTTAACGATATTGTTTATGGCTTTTATGAAGCCACTTTTAACACTGATGAATACACCATCGGATATTTATGCGGACGCTTATGGATATATTATGATTGTCAGTGCAGGAATTTTAGCACAGATGCTTTATAATTTACTTTCGAGTTTACTTCGTGCAATTGGTAATAGTAAGGTTCCACTTTACTTTTTAATTCTCAGTGCCTTATTAAATATTTTACTAGATTTAGTATTTATTATCGCCTTTCAAATGGGTGCAAAAGGTGCAGCGGTAGCGACAGTTATTGCACAGGGGACTTCGGGAGTATTATGCTTGTTCTATATTATTGCAAAAATTCCAGTACTCCATTTAAAGAAGGAAGATTTCCATGTGGGAAGCCGGATTTATATGAAACAACTAATTATTGGTCTTCCAATGGCACTTCAATATTCGATTACAGCGATTGGAATTATGATGGTACAATCTGCATTAAATATACTAGGTTCTACAATGGTTGCAGCATTTACAACTGCTAGTAAAATTGAACAAATTGTTACACAAGCATATGTAGCGTTAGGTACTACTATAGCAACCTATAGTGCTCAAAATATGGGAGCTGGTTCTGTTAAAAGAATTCGAGAAGGATTTAGAGTGTGTACAATTATAGGTGCAGTTTATTCATTAGCTGCTGCAATTTTAATTGCAACAGTTGGAAAATATCTAACCTATTTATTTCTATCTGAAAATATTTCAGTGATTATGAAGTCTGTAGATGTTTATCTAAAATGTGTTGCAATTTTCTTAATTCCACTTGCAATTGTAAATATCTACAGAAATGGTATTCAAGGACTTGGATATGCATTTCTTCCAATGACTGCTGGTGTGGCAGAACTTATAGGTAGAGGAGTTGTAGCGGTAATTGCAGCAAATAATCGAAGCTATCTTGGAGTTTGCCTAGCAAGTCCAGTTGCATGGATTTTAGCAGGGGGATTGCTAATTGCGATGTATTATTATATCATGAAGGTAGATATGAAGAAAATGTTTGGAGGTCGCAAAGATGAAAGAAATATTCCACAGAACTAGTATTAGAAAGTACCAAGATAAGCCAGTAGAAGAAGAGAAGATTGAAATGATGTTAAAGGCTGCAATGGCAGCACCTTCTGCTAAAAATCAACAACCATGGGAGTTTTATGTTGTAACGAATAAGGAAAAATTGGTAGAATTATCTGGGACAAGTCCTTATGCTGGATTTGTAAAAGATGCTCCATTAGTATTTGTTGCTTGCTATCGAACACACTGTGACATTCCGCAATATGCTCAGATTGATATGAGTGCATCGGTGGAAAATATCTTATTAGAAGCCGATTCCCTAGGACTTGGAGCCGTATGGATTGGAATTGCACCAATTGTAGAGAGAATGGAGGCAGTAAGGAAAGTATTAGAGATTACAGAGTCACTACAAGCATTTGCAATGATCTCTTGTGGTTATCCACAAAAGGTAGAAAACCCAAAAGACCGATTTGAAAAAGAACGTATTCATTACGTAAGATAAAAATAGGGGAGCAGTAATGCTCCCCATTTTTTATCCTGCATACCTTAGGGCATCAATTGGTTTTTTCCTAGCTGCTTTATTTGCAGGATAAAGTCCGAATACCATTCCTATGATTCCAGAAAAGGCTACGGATATCCACACAACGTTCATATCCATTGTAAGACTCATTGAATCTTTCATGACGTTACTTGCAATTTGCAGACCGAACCAGGATACTAAAATTCCAATCATACACCCCATCATACTAACTAATAACGCTTCAATTAAAAACTGTAACATAATCGTACCTCTACTAGCACCGATGGCTTTTCGAATCCCAATTTCCTTTGTTCGTTCTGTTACAGATACCAACATAATATTCATAATGCCAATTCCACCAACCAATAGAGAAATGGCTGCAATTCCACCAATCATTAACGACATAGTATTGGTTATATTTGTCATTGTTTCCATAATTTCGGATTGGTCTTCTACAGTAAAGGCATCTTCATCTTTATTAAATCGTTCTAATAACGTCTCAGTTAACGCTTCTTTCGCATAGTCTAGTGTGTCTTCTCTAGAAGCTAATGCATAAAAGGTATTGATATCTAATACATTATTGGCAATCCTTGTCATCGTGGAATAGGGGATGTAGCCTTCTAATGTAACGGTTGAACTTTCGTCGGAGTCCTCATCCGAGCTGTTACTAGTATTCATCATAGTAAGGGAGGAAGAACTATCCTCATCAAGGATTCCGATTACAAGAAATTTACGTCCATTTAATGAAATACTTTCACCAACCGCATCCGTTCGTCCAAGAAGTTCATTCGCAGTATCGGCAGTGATAACGACAACATAGGAGTTATTAGAAAGGTCTGCATTCTTTAAAAATCGTCCGTTGGCAACCTTTAAATTTTGAATGTCCTGATAGCTTCCATTTGTTCCAATTAGAGTCATACTTGCACTGGTATATTCATTTTTAGCGGTAACACTTGTATAGGCAATGGGGGCAACCGCTTTTACTTCACTAGATTTTGTAAAATCATCCAGTTCTTTTAGACGTAGAGGGTTCTCTTTATCATCGGTAATGGAGACCGTTAAATAACTAGAACCCATATCCGAGATTTCATCTGTGACAGAACTCGTAGCTCCATTCGCAATCGATACTAATATGATTAAAGAAGCGACACCGATAATAATTCCAAGCATCGTAAGAAAGGTTCGCATTTTATTGGCAGTGATTGCGTTCCATGCCATTTTAACCGATTGAAAAATCATAGTGTCACCTCACTTACTTTACCATCTTTAATATGAATTTTTCGTTGGGCTTCATTAGCCACTTCGTTGTCATGGGTAATGAGGATAATGGTATTTCCAGCTTGGTGCAGTTCATGGAACAGAGTCATAATCTCTTTACTAGTTTTTGAATCCAAGTTTCCAGTAGGTTCATCAGCTAAAAATAAAGACGGTTTCGTTATAAGTGCTCTTGCAATGGCAACACGTTGTTGTTGTCCGCCTGAAAGCTCGGTTGGCTTATGTTTCATTCGATGGGCAAGCTTTACACGTTCTAGGGCTTCATGTACACGCTTTTTTCTTTCATTATGCGAAATTCCTTGATAAATTAATGGAAGCTCTATATTTTCTTCGGCTGTTAGTTTTGGAAGCAGGTTAAAATTTTGAAAAATAAATCCAATTTTTTGATTCCTAATCCTAGCAAGTTGATTTTCGGTATACTTTTTAATAGAAATCCCATCTAAAATATATTCCCCTTCATCTGCGGTATCAAGACAACCAATAATATTCATCATTGTCGACTTTCCACTACCGGAAGGACCAATAATACTGACAAATTCCCCTTCATTAATTTCCATACTAGCGTGGTCGAGGGCATGAACAATTTCTTCACCAATGTAATAGGTTTTGGATACTTCTTTTAATGTTATCATATCTTTCACCTACCTTTGCGTATTTGGCATACCGCCTTGACCGCCACCTTGACCGCCGCCAGAAGGCATACCGCCATCAGAAGGACCACTTTTTCCACCTTTGAAATCATCTTGGCTGTTGCTGTTACTACTCTTTGTATTTCCAGTCTTATTGTAATAAACCGTATCGCCTTCTGAAAGACCTTCGGTAATTTCTACCGTTGTCCCATCAGAAAGACCGGTGGTGACTTCGGTTTTTCCAGAAAGTGTGCCATCACTTTCTTGTTTCGTATAAACGAAGACACTGCTTCCTTCTTCTTGTAACGCATTCATTGGAATCGTAACAACGTTTTCTTTACTATCAATCGTAATGGTAGCCGATGCATTCATCCCTTGTTTCATACGGTTATCTTTTGAAAGACTTAAGTTTACGGTGTATTTTGATACGCCACCGTTTGTAGAAGCCGTATTTCCAATGGAAATAACTTTACCTGTAAATTCTTCATCCTCAATTGCATCCAGTGTGATAGTAGCTTCTTGTCCAAGTTCTACGGAATTAATATCAAGTTCATCAACACTGACGGCAAGAACCATATTTTTATTTGATGAAATCGTAAAAGCCTCAACTTCTGAACTACTGTAGGTTGAAGTAGATTCAGTAGATGTAGTTTTAGTAGAACTAGTTGAGGTTTGGGCAGAGGTTGTAGCTACTGTAGTTGTGGCTTTTGCAGTCTGCTGTACTTGCTTGGTTTCTTGAGCCTGTTTGGTTTCTTGAGTTTTTGCTGTTTCCTTTGCCTGTTGAGTCTCTTGTGTACTTTCTTGTGTGCTTTCTTGTGTGCTTTCTTTTTCTACTGTTTTTTTCGTATTTTTATCTGTTTTTGGATAAGTAATCGTAAAGGAAATGGTACTGCCATCTTTTGATACGCTTGTACCAGAAATCGTTCCAATTTTAATGTTACTAATACTATCCTTGGTAAAACTATAGCTTGCTGTTGCTTGTAAGGTTACCTTTGCTTTGTAAACCGTGTCTTCGCTAAATGTATCTTCGGTAAGATTCCATTTAATCGAAGCGGTGTAGGAAGCATCGGTTGCTGTTACTTGTTCAACTGGTTTTTTTCCTGTCTTAGGTTGTGCTATTACAAGGGTCTTTTTAGTACTTTTTCCTTCTGTTTCAATTTCTAAAGATAGAGTTTGAAATTCTATCGTTGCAGATTCAGTCGTTGGTTCTTCACTTTCAGTTGTATAAGAGGTTTTTGAAACATTTGCAGTAGCATTCGTTGAATCGGATGAACTATTGCCGGTAGATAAATTTATATTTTGAATTACTCCACTTTGACTAGCTGTAATTTTTAAAGTTTTCGAAAGTTTTATTAAATCCTTTAATGCTTTTGTATAGTCTTCTCGTTGTGATAGAAGTTGTTGATACTTCGTATTATTTCCAGTAATGGTAAGAAGTTTCGTTCCAGCGGAGACTTTTTGATTTTTACTTACCTTTACACTGCTAATGGTTTCTGAAGTTTGTGTAATTTCTAGGGGTTGATGAATATATAATTTACCTGTACCAAGGTTGTTGTTGTCATTATCTAATATCGTAACTTTTTCATCATAGGAGTTTCCCTTGTCCGTTAGTGTGATGGTGCAAGTGGTACCAGAAATTTTTTCTACTGTACCAGTGACTTTTGTACCTGATTTTAATTTTACTTTTACGGTGTCTCCTTCTGATAATTTATCCGTTTTTAAGTCTACAGCCATTTTTCCATCGGTTGAAAGAATCATTAACGCACCATTTTTTGCCATAAGAGTTGCTACGTCTTTATTAGCTTTGGCATAAATGACTTTGACTCTTCCTGATGTGGAGGCTTTGATAGTAGTTGTAGTATCGGTATCTTTAGCATCATCAATTTGTTCATCTAAGTCCTCAATGGCATCTTGGGCTTGTTCAATTGCCTGTAATACAGAAGTTTTATTTACTGTGGCAATGGTATCGCCCTTTGATACTTGGTCGCCAGACTCTACTAAAACCTCATCAATTTCAATACCTGAGGGTATCATCTGGGAAGTAGCATCATCAAGGGTTAATGTGCCTGTACCAACAATGGTGTTGGAGATATTACCAAGTTGTGCACTGACAGATTGGGTTTTGTTTTCGGGTTGTGCCTGTGCATTTGTATTTTTTCTAAAATAAAATATTCCACACACTACAATGATAAGAATAACAATTATTCCTACTATTAATTTGGTTTTCTTAGCTTTAATCATATTTGTCCCTTTCTTTATGTGTTATGAGTTAACTATAATAAAAAAATATGTTGACTTTTTGGTCTGAATATGAATGAAAAACGAAAAAGTTATGTTTTTTTTGTGAAAGCAAATCTTAAGAAAAACTTAATAATTAGTTAATCGAGGCGACAATATCGTATGCTATAATAAATGGCGATTTTAGTAAATAGTGAGGAAAGAAAATGGAAGTTACCGTTTTAGATTGGCTTGAAAAAACAGTGAATCGTATTCCAGAAAAAATAGCATTTATAGATGAGCAGAGTCAAATTTCATTTAAAGAATTATATCAGATGGCAAGTACAATAGGAAGTGCACTTCTTGATAGGGTAAAACTAAGAACTCCAGTAATTGTAATGACTGGAAGACAGATACTAACCCCAGCTTGTTTTTTAGGTGTAGTGATGAGTGGTGGCTTTTATGCACCGATGGATGCCACGATGCCAATTCCAAGGTTGATGCAGATTCTTAAGGTGATTGAAGCAGATGTAATGATTGTCGATAAAGAGCATCTAGAGATTGCAAATCAGCTTGGATTTACGGGTGAGATTTTAGTTTTAGAAGAGTTAGTAAAGAAAAAAAAGATAGATACAGACAAGTTAAGAGAGGTTCGAAGTCAGATGTCTTCGGATATGCCGTTATATACGATTTTTACGTCGGGTTCGACTGGCGTACCCAAGGGAGTTATTACTTCGCATTATTCATTGATGTGTTATATCGATGCGGTATCAGAGGTCTTAAATATTGAAGAAAATGATAGAATGGGCAATCAATCGCCACTAGATTATATTGCAGCGATTCGTGATATTTATTTTCCGATTAAATGTGGAGCTTCAACGGTTATTATACCGAAGAATTATTTCTCTATGCCAGTGAAGCTTTTTGAAGCATTGGACAAGTATGAAGTAACAACGCTTTGTTGGAGTACCTCTGCACTTATTATACCTACGAAGATGGGAGCCTTTGAATGTGGAACTCCAAAATATTTGAAAAAAGTATGCTTTTCTGGTTCCGTAATGCCAGGTAAGGTGTTAAAGGTTTGGCAGGAACATTTACCAAATGCAGTGTTTGTCAATCAATATGGACCAACGGAAGCAACGGCTTCTTGTACTTATTATAAAGTAGAAGAAAAAGTAACAGAAGATACAATACTGCCAATTGGAAAACCTTATAAACAGTATCGAATTTTAATTTTAAATGAAGACCATACACAGACACCTGTAGGTAAAATTGGAGAGATTTGTGTATTAGGATCAGCGTTAGCGTTAGGCTATTATAATTCACCAGAACGCACAAAGGATGCGTTTATTCAAAACCCATTAAACCATTCTTATAGGGAACTCCTTTATAAAACGGGTGACCTTGGGCGAATACGAGAAGATGGAGTTTTAGAATTTCATGGAAGAAAAGATAGACAGATTAAGCATTTAGGACACCGAGTAGAGCTTGGAGAATTAGAAAAGATGGCACAGTCTATTGAAGGTGTGGATGAAGCTTGTGCGTTATATAATAAAGAAAAGGAATTACTTTATTTATTTTATACAGGAGTGGCAGATAAAAAGATAATTACGATAGAGATGCGTAAAAATTTACCTGGATTTATGGTGCCACGAAAGATTATGAAGTTAGATGAAATCCCGTGTTTGCCAAATGGTAAAACGGATATGGTTACATTAAAGGGATATTTTTAGAAAAGTGAGGAAATTAAGATGGAAGAATTAATGCAGATTTTAGAAGAAATAAGACCAGATGTAGATTTTAAATCAGAGAAGAAATTAATTGATAACAGTATTTTAGATTCATTTGATATTGTATCCTTAGTAGGGGAATTAAACGATGAATTTGACATCGATATTAACCCAGCAGAATTAGTACCTGAAAATTTTAATTCCGTAGAAGCAATGTACAAGATGATTGAAAGATTACAGGATGAATAAGATGGATAGAGAGATTTTATTACAAATAGCGGAGAAATACAAAACTCCGCTATATATTTTTGATATGGATGAATTTAGTAAGCGAGCAAAACTTGTAAAGGATGCATTTGGAGAAGAAGTACATCTTTGTTACTCCATTAAGGCAAATCCTTTTTTACTTTATAAAATGCCAGAGTATTTTTCGAATTTTGAAGTTTGTAGCCCTGGAGAGCTTACGATTTGTGAAAAAATGAAAGTAGATATGAAAAAGGTTATTTTTTCCGGTGTTAATAAGACATTACCCGATGTAGAGCGGGCAATTGACGATGGAGTGGGAATATTAACCGCAGAAAGTCTACTTCATGTAGAACTCATTCAAAAAGCAGCAGAGGAAAGAGAAAAAACAGTTTCGGTCTTGCTTCGTCTAACAGGTGGTAGCCAGTTTGGTATGGATAAAGAAGTTTTAATGGATATTATAGATAGAAGAGAAAAGTATCCGAATTTAAAAATCGTAGGAATTCATTTCTTTACTGGAACACAGAAAAAGAAATTATCAGTAATTGACAAGGAATTAACAAAACTTGATGATTTTTCGAAGATGTTAGAGTTCGAACATGGATTTCATGTAGAACGCATTGAATATGGCACAGGACTTGCTGTGGATTATTTTTCAGAAGATGCTGATAAATTAGAAGAAGAAAGATTACAAGAAGTTGCACCATTAATTCAAAAGATGGGTGAAAAATATCATTTAACCATTGAGATGGGAAGATTTTTTGCAGCACCTTGTGGAAATTATATCACGAAAGTAATTGATGTAAAAACCAATAAGGGCTATCACTATGCCATTTGTGATGGTGGGATGAATCAATTAAAATATGATGGACAGATGAAGGGAATGCAGACCCCTCCTATTTGTGTACTTACAAATGAAGAAAAGGGAGAAAATGTTTATACGTTATGTGGTAGTCTTTGTACGACATCGGATGTGCTTGCAACGATTCATACTGGTAAATTAGAGCCAGGAGATTTACTTTCATTTGGTAGAACAGGTGCATATTCAGTGATGGAAGGGATGGCAGTCTTTTTAAGTCGAGAAATGCCGGCAGTCGTATGTTATTCAAAGGAACAGGGTACGGTTTTAGTAAGAGATTTTATTAACACGGATTTATTTAATACCCCGAATTACATTAATTAAGGAGAAGTGCAGTGGCTTATACAACAATTACATTTCTTATTTTTGCCTTGATAACCATTCTTATGTATTTTGCCTTTTCTAAAAAAGAGTATCAATGGGTTGTCCTTCTTGTGGCAAGTTATGTCTTTTATCTTTGGGCAAATTGGCGTTTTGCTTACTATTTACTTATCACTACTGTTACGATTTATCTTGCTGGACTCTTTATGGATAAGATTGGAAACGAAGGAAAAGCAGAGGTAGCGGCACATAAAAAAGAGTGGGATCGAACCCAGAAAAAGCAATATAAAGAGATTATTAAGAAAAAAAGAAGACGAATTCTAGTTGGAACGTTGGTTCTAAACTTTGGAATTTTAGTATTTTTAAAATATTGTAATTTTTTTAGTTTTAATTTGATTTTACCACTTGGAATTTCATTTTATACGTTTCAATCCACAGGTTATGTGATTGATGTCTATCGTGAAAAAATCGGTGCAGAAAGAAATTTAGCAAAATTTGCACTATTTGTATCGTTTTTTCCACAGATTATTCAAGGTCCGATTAGCTTTTATGACCAGCTAGCAAGTCAACTTTATGCAAACCATAAATTTGATTATAAAAATCTAAAATACGGTCTTGAACTGATCGTTTGGGGATATTTTAAAAAGATGATTATTGCAGATCGAGCAGTGGTGCTTATTAATACGGTAACCGCAGACTATAAAGCCTATAATGGAACTGTAATTTTACTAACTGTACTTACCTATGCATTACAGCTTTATGCAGATTTTTCAGGTGGAATCGATATTTCAAGAGGATTAGCCGAGATTTTAGGTATTCATATGGTGGATAACTTTAAACGTCCATATTTTTCAATTTCTATTAATGATTATTGGAGAAGATGGCATATTACACTGGGCGCATGGATGAAAAACTATGTATTTTATTCACTTGCAATGTCAAAGACTTTTTTGCAAATGAGTAAAAATATGAAAGCAAAGATTGGTAACACGAAGGCAGGGGCTCATGTCGCAAAGGTTTTTCCAACCTGTCTTGCATCCTTAATTACTTTTTTAATTGTTGGAATTTGGCATGGCTCGAATTGGAAATATGTAGCATTTGGTATCTGGAATGGTGGAGTGATTATGATATCCATTCTGTTACAGCCGGTATTTGACAAAGTTTTAGAGAAATTAAAAATTAATGCAAAAGGACAAGCATGGCACATTTTTCGAATTTTTCGAACTTTTTTAATTGTTTTAATTGGATATATGTTTGATATTGGTAAGGATTTTGCATCCGCAATGTATATGATTGTTCGTTGTATTACTGATTTTAGTATTGACTTCAATCAAATTTATACTCAGATGAAAATCTGTGGATTAGATAGTAAAGACTATATTTTATTAATGATAAGTACAATTTTCATCTTCTTTGTTAGTTTAAAACAAGAAAAAAATCCAGATAAAACAATGCGTCAGATGTTAGAAACAGATTATCAAAAGAAACAGTGGATCATTTTAATGCTAGGACTTTTAGCAATTGCAATATTTGGTGTCTATGGTCCAGGATATAATGCATCTGATTTTGTTTATATGCAGTTTTAGAGAAAGTGAGGATATTTATGACCAAAAGAAGAATAAAAAATTTATGTCGTTTTGGTGTGATACTCGCACTAATTCTAATTTTGCTTAGCAATTTTCTCATGGTAGGAAATCTCTTAGATGGTATTCGTATTCGTGGATTTTATATGGAACCTAAAAATAGCTTAGATGTAGTAACACTTGGTGCAAGTGAAACGTATACGTCAATTTCACCAGGTCTTTTATGGAAAGACTATGGATTTACAAGCTATAATTATTCGATAGCAGGGAATCCGATTTCTCTTATGAAAACACAGATAAAGGAAGTATTAAAACATCAAAATCCTAGAATAATAGTAATTGAGGTAAATGGTGCAGTACCACATTTAAAAGATTATCAATTAAACGATAATAAGATGCATAGTTATTTGGATAACATTCCATGGTCTGAGAATAAGGTCGAAGCAATTAATGAATTGGTAGCAAAAAAAGAGCAGTATTCCTACTATCTGCCATTTATGAAATATCATTCAAATTGGAAAAATTTAGACCAGTGTGTTGCAAATTTATATCTTCGTGTGCAAATGCAGTTAGCTGGTGGCACCAAGTTAAAAGGTTTTCAAACGATTTCTAAATACAATGATAATAAATTATTGTGTAAAGATATATTAGGAGATACGTCTAAGAGTAAATTAACTCCATCAGGGGAATATTATCTTAGAGATTTACTATCTTATTTAAGGGAACAAAATATAAATAATGTACTCTTTATTCGTATTCCACATCGTGTAACGACAAAGACGTATGGAGATTATAAGAGAAGTAACCATGCAGGGGAAATTATTAAAGAATATGGATATGACTTTGTAAACTTTGAGCAACAACGAGAGTTTATGAATTTAGATAATGAAAATGATTTTTATAACGATAGCCATATGAATATCAATGGACAGAAAAAGTTTACTGATTATTTTGGAAAATATCTTACTAGAAGATATCATTTAAATACGATTGAGCATAGTGAAGAAATTGTAAAACGATGGAATGATGCAGCGAATGAAACAATGGAAGCTCTAAATTATACGGAAAGTCTTATGAAAGAAAATAAAGCCCGTGCGATTAATGAAGGCTGGAGGGCAGTAAGGAGGTTCAATATAAAGAAATATTAGAATAAAGAAGACCCCTTAGTAGTGCCAGCTACTAAGGGGTCGTTTTTGTGTTTGCATAGAACACAGTTTGTTCTTTGTAGAAATACAGAACACAGTCGCTAATGTGGTCAGTAGACTGCTTAGCTGTAAAGTTCGCTGCTCTGACAGAAAGACTGTAGTCCAAAGTCTTTGAGATGTACGACTATAGCATAATGTTATCAGTTAGAACCTCCACTGCTTGCGGTGGGGAGTAGTCAGTTACACTTATTTGTATCATGGGAGAAAAAGAATTTCATGTAGTAAGAAATACCACAACGCAATACATTGAATGTGAGAATGCAGCAAAGCAATTGCAAGATGGCTCCGATTATTTGACGTACTACCGCCGCACGCTCGTGACTTTAGTCGTGAGTTAGGCGGTTTTTTACTTGAATTTTGATGAAACCTATGGTATAATAATTATATGAAT
>CABUZU010000015.1 GCA_902496125.1 uncultured Lachnospiraceae bacterium | reverse complement strand
TCTTTTCAATTCGATCCTTTGAAACTGGAGATACTAATGGAATTAAAAGAGGGGCATTTTCATTTTTATCCATACAAGCTCGAATTTCAAAAGTTTCTTCATAAGGTAAATCTGGAATAATAACTCCATCCACTCCAACCTTCGCACAAGTATCTACAAATTCTTGTACTCCATAATAGAGCACTGTATTATAGTAAAGCATAAATACCAAGGGCACTTCACATTCTTTTCGAAGGTCTTCTACTAATTGAAAGACCTTCTTAAGATTCACTCCTTTTTGAATTGCCTTATAAGAAGCGGTCTGAATTACTGGTCCATCTGCTACAGGATCTGAAAAAGGAACACCAAGTTCAATGATATCAATCCCTGCCTTTGCCTGTTCTTTAATAATTTCTTTACTCTCTTCTATCGAAGGAAGACCTGCTGTCATATAAGTAATAAAAGCTTTTTTATTTTCTTTTTTTAACTCTTCTAATCTCTTCTCAATGCGGTTCATTAATTCATACCCCCTTTTGCTTCAATATAAGAAGCAATTGTATTGACATCCTTATCTCCTCTACCAGATAAGCATACAATAATAATATCATCCTTTGTAAAATCCTTACACATCTTTGGTAAATAAGCAAGTGCATGTGCACTCTCAATTGCTGGAATAATTCCTTCTAATCGACAAAGCTCTAATAATGCTTCCATCGCTTCATCATCTGTTACACTATCATAGGTTACTCGACCAATGCTATCTAAATAAGCATGTTCTGGTCCAATTCCTGGATAGTCAAGACCTGCCGAAATCGAATATGCTAACTGTACATTGCCATCATCATCTTGTAATAAGTAAGAACGCATACCATGAAGTACACCAACTCTCTTTTCAGACATTGCACTTGCATGTTTTCCACTTGAAATTCCTGCTCCTGCTGCTTCTACACCGTAAAGTTTTACTTCTTTATCGTCAATAAATTCTGCAAACATACCAATCGAATTAGAACCACCGCCACAGCAAGCAACTGCTGCACTTGGAAGACGACCTTCTTTTTCTAAAATCTGTTTCTTAGATTCTTTACTAATAATACTCTGGAAAGTCTTAACAATTTCTGGATAAGGAGCAGGTCCTACTGCTGAACCTAATACATAGAAGGTATCCTCTGCATCTTTTGCCCAAGTACGAATTGCCTCATTTGTTGCATCCTTTAATGTATTACTACCAGAAGATACTGGAATAACCTTCGCTCCTAGCATCTCCATACGCATTACATTTAATTTCTGACGTTCAATATCTTCGGTACCCATAAATACTCGACATTCCATATCAAATAATGCTGCACCCGTTGCCGTTGCCACACCATGTTGACCTGCACCCGTTTCTGCAATAACCTTTGTCTTACCCATACGTTTTGCAAGTAAAATCTGTCCAATTACATTATTAATCTTATGAGCACCTGTATGATTTAAATCTTCACGTTTTAAATAAATCTTTGGTCCATATTTCTTAGTTAACTTCTCTGCATAATATAAAGGAGTTTCTCTTCCCACATATTCTTTCATATAATAATTAAATTCTTCCCAAAACTTAGGGTCTTTAATTGCCTCTCTATAAGCATCTTCTAGTTCTTTTAATGTATTCATTAAAGATTCTGCTACATATTGTCCACCAAATTCACCATACGCTTTATTCTGCATCCTCTTTCTTCCTCTCTTGATATAAATTTCTTTTCGTGTTATTATAATAACGAATTTTAAAATAAATTTCAACTATTGAAATAAATTTCAAAAAGGAGGGTCTTATGGCTATTTACGATAATGAACGACTCGTAATAAAAGTATGTCAACTTTTTTATAATGAAGAGAAAAATCAAAAAGAAATTTCTTCGATTTTAAATATTTCGAAACCTCAAGTTTGTAGGATTCTATCTTTTGCAAAAGAGCAAAAAATTGTAACCTTTCAGATTAAAAATCCTTATACAAAAGAATTTGAAATGGAAAAAAGACTTATCGAAAAATACAATCTAAAAGAAGCATTTGTTTTCGATACAAAAGAAGATTTTACGCAACTAGGCGAAGCATTTGCCCTAGAACTTGACCGTTATCTTACTGACAATTCCATTGTAGGTGTCATGAGCGGTACAAGTGTTTTATCCATTGCCAACCACGCCCACCGTCTAAACCGCGAAAATCTACTATTTGTTCCACTTGCTGGCGGACAAGGCAGTAATGGAACAGATTGGCAAGCAAATGATATTGCAAGAACCTTCGCAAAAAAAACAGGCGGTAATTACCGCCTGTTAAATGCTCCAATTCTAGTGAAATCTCTTGAAATGAAACGCCTTTTATGTGAAGAGACCTTCATAAAAGAAACACTAGACAAAGCTAAAAATGCTACGATTTCCCTATTAGGCATTGGAACCATATCCGAATCCTCTTCTGCCTACTTAAATGGATTCTTTGCCGATGTTGATATTCCAAAACTATTAAATCTTGGAGCTGTAGCCTCTGTTGGCACTTCCTTTTTAGATAAAGATGGAAATCTTATCGACTGTGAATTTTGTGACCGCTCCATCGGACTTTCTCTATCCGATATGGAAAACAGTATAAAAATTGCCATTGCTTCTGGCGAAGACAAATTAGAAGCCGTTCACAGTGCTCTAATTAGCGGATACTTAGATGTCTTCGTATCCTCACTTGAATTTAGCAATTTATTACTTAAGACCTTTTAACGTTTCAACAACTAAATCCCAAGTTCTCTGTACAGAAGAGATGCTAAGTCTTTCACTAGTTGTATGAATATCATACATCTGAGGTCCAATAGAAATGCAATCAAGTCCTTCAATCTTTGATGCAAATAAACCACATTCTACACCAGCATGAATACCTTGAAGAATCGGTTCCTCTCCATAAAGCTTCTTATAAGCTGCTACCATATGGTCACGAAGTAGCGATTCTTCCTGGTATGCCCATCCTGGATAATTTCCAGATACTTCACAGTCTCCGCCTAATAACTCAACTAGTGAAATCATCTTCTCAATTAAATAAGCCTTCTCAGAAGAAATAGAACTACGAACAGAATAGCAAAGCTTTACTGCTTCCTTTGTAGTAGAAATAATACCCATATTTAAGGAAGTTTCAACCATTCCTTCAATCTTTGTATTCATCTTTTGAACACCATATGGCATATGAACAAGTGCTAAAATAATACGAGTCATATCCTTTGAACGAAAGACTTCTACTGTATCTTCCTCTGTCTTTGTTAACGTAAAATGAATATCCTTATCCGTATACTGATATTCATTACGAACTATCTCTTCTAATTTCTTTACAGTTTCTTCAAATGCATTGACATCTTCATCTGCTACTACTACAACTGCCTTAGCAAATTTAGAAATTGCATTGTCCTTTTCTCCACCAGAAATCTCACTAAGTGCAAAGCTTACCTCTGGATTTTCCTGTAATGTAAATAAAATTCTTCCAATTAATACATTTGCACTTGCACGTTCTTTATTAATTTCAGAACCAGAATGACCACCTAGAAGACCTTTCACATCAATTTCATAAATAACACCCTGTGCTTGTTTCTTCTCTCCATAAGGAAGATTACAAATAACGGTTGCACCACCAGCACAGCTTGTTAAGAAAATACCTTCTTCTTCAGAATCTAGGTTCATAAATAACTTACCCTTTAAATCAGAAGTGTCAATAGAGGCTGCTCCAAGTAAACCAATTTCTTCATCAACGGTAAATACAACTTCTAATGCTGGATGAGGAATATCTGTAGAATCTAAAATAGCTAAACCATAGGCAACTGCTGCACCATCATCTCCACCTAAAGAAGTTCCCTTTGCACTGACAAAATCTCCTTCGATTTCTAATTCTAATCCATCTTTTTCTAAATCTAATGTACAATCATCATCTTTTACTGCAACCATATCCATATGACCTTGTAAAATAACAGTTGGTGCATTTTCATAACCGGCAGTTGCTGGTTTCCAGATGATAATATTATAGTTTTCATCCTGTCTGTATTTAAGACCATGACTCTTAGCAAAATCTACACAGTAATCACTGATTCCCTTTACATTGCCTGAACCATGAGGAATACGACAAATATCTTCAAAATATTTCCATACCTTATTCGGTGATAATTTTTCTAATACACGCATAAAATAAACCTCCTCTTTTTTTGAATATGCAAAAAAAAATGGAAACCACTGTTTTCACAATGATTTCCATCAGAGCTGACGAGCAGACTCGAACTGCCGACCTCCTCATTACCAATGAGGTGCGCTACCACCTGTGCCACGTCAGCCTATAACTCGTAAGTGGCTGTTTCATTGTTTCCCACTCACGAATACAGATTCTAACATAAGGAACCAGGTTTGTCAACAACTTTTTTTATTTTTTTACAAATCTTCTTCATCCTTATTAGGTTTCACAATTACGTAAATAAACACAAGCTGAAAAGCTGACAAGATTACTGTAAGTATAATAAAAAAATTTCTATATTCTTTGTTTTGTTTCTTTGTTTCATCCCAATCTAAATATTGATAATCTTCAATGCGTAACTGTTCAATTTCAATATCCACATTCTTATGTACATTATCCAATTCATCTGGATAAATCCATATCTCACACTTTTTTGACTCTTTATCAGCTTTTTCAAAATATCGCCATCTAGGCATAGCAGAATCAAGAACCATAAATCTACATTCATATCTCTCTAATTCAAGATAGCCAGTAATCATTTCTCCTACATATCTACGATAATCTTCTTCCTGTTCGTAAGATTTAATAATTCCTTCTACTTTTACGATTTTATCTATCTTGGCATCCTTGTCACATTCCTTAATTCCAGATACTGTAACCCATATACCTAAGCCACATGCAATCGCTGCAAAAACGAATATCATGCGGTCTATTAAATTAGATAATTTCTTTTTCATTATTTTTCCCCTTAGTATAAAATTTTTATAACCCCAAGATAAATGTAAGTCCCATTATAACAAGAATAAAACTAAAAAATATATATCCACCATCTAAACACTCAAAAAAATAAAAAACTAGATCACCAACTATAGTCCAGAATTTTTTCATACAGGTATCTTTCTCTTTTACTTCTTTTTTACATTCTTTATAACTTTCCACTGTGATAAATATAAACAATGCAATTCCTACTACTACCAATAAAATTCCCCCAATAATACGAACACTTGAAGAAACCGACGCAAGAAAACCACTATAGCACTTCACCTCCATTTAATTTTACTCCATTCAGTGCCATAAATGGATAATGATATTTATGTGTAAGCGGTTCAAAATAAGCTTTATTATAGGTTAAATTATAATTTTTTCCTTCCTTTACTGGAAGAATATACTGTTCTGTTAAAGGTTCTACCAGCTCTATCAATGAAGTAGAATCTTGTGCAATGATATTCATTACATACATACTAATTGTTGTAAAGAAACTTACAATATAGCCTAATATTTTTGTCTTTCTTGTTGGTTTTACCTTTTCATACTCATCATTAACATTTTTAGTAATGACTACATTCGAATCTACTGAGACCTTAGAGATATTAAAATCACCATCGTAACCGCCTGATATATTAATTTCCATACACGCCACCTCTTTCGTTTTCCGAACTTTATTATAAATATAATTATACATTTAATATCAAAATATCTCAATAGTTATTAACTTAAGTATTCGTTACAATTTTATTAAGAACTTTACAAAAGTAAAAAGGAGCATCAATGATACTCCTTCCTTTAATTTCTACATTCTCTGTCTTACAATCTCATATGCCAACACACCTGCTGCCACAGATGCATTTAACGAATCAATCTTTCCTTTCATTGGAATCGAAACGACGATATCACAATTTTCTCTAACCAATCGGCTTACACCTTCGCCTTCATTACCAATTACCAGTCCAATTGGTCCTTTTAAATTTGCCTGATACATGACGGTTCCACCCATATCAGCACAAGCAAACCAAAGACCTTCCTTTTTTAATTCATTCATTGTATTTTTTAAATTTGTTACCTTTGCTACTGGTAGATAATTAATCGCACCTGCGGATGCCTTTGCCACAGTTGCAGTAAGTCCTACTGCACGGTTCTTAGGAATAATAATTCCGTGAGCACCTGCTTGATGTGCAGTACGAATAATTGCACCTAAATTTCCTGGGTCTTGAATTCCATCTAATAATAAAATAAAAGGTGGTTCGTCTTTTTCTTTTGCTGCATTTAAAATATCTTCGACTTGTGCATACTGATAAGCTGCAATCTGGGCAATTACCCCTTGATGCTTTCCTGTTTCTGATTTTCTATCTAAGATTTCTTTTTTTACAAAATCGACTTTAATATTTTTCTTTTTTGCTTCTCGAATAATCGTCTGAATCGGACCATCATTACATTTTTGTAAAATAAATAATCTATCCACGGTTTTACCAGCACGAATCGCTTCTATTACTGCATTTCGTCCTTCTACCACAAATTCTTCATATCTCAATTACTTTTTTCCTCCAACTCTATCGCATCCATACCCTTTTTTACCAAATATAAGATACGTTCATACTGTCCTGTCAAATAAAGATAGCCAATTAATGCTTCTAAACCGGTTGCTTCTAAATACTGTTTAATTGATGCATTTTTAGCTTTCGAATGAGGTTTTGCATTGATACCACGGCGAAAAACGGCATATTCTTCTTCAGTTAAATCCTCTTCAATCTTTTTAACTAATCTACACTGTGTTGTCGCCTTTGCCCATCTACTTGAACGGTCATTTAATTTATGCACCTGCACACTTCCTGCATGAACAATAATGGTACGAATCACAAGTTCATATACGCCATCGCCAATAAACGCAAGACTTAATGGCGAATAAGTGCACACATCTACTTTCTTTAAATCAAGTAGCTCTAATGCACGATTTCTAGACAACTCCCATGCGTTTTCTATGCTCTGGTCCATTTTACACCTTCTCTAGTATCCTTTAATAAAATACCCTTTGCTGCAAGTTCATCACGAATCTGGTCTGCTAATGCAAAGTTCTTATCTTTTCTTGCCTGCTGTCTTTTTGCGATAAGTTCTTCAATCGCTTCATCTAAAAGTTCTTCTTTCTTCTCTGTAATAATTCCTAATACATCACATAATTTATCAACGGTTTCAATCATCTTTGTAACAAACGCGTTTGTACTATCTTCTGTTACAGAGGTGTTACAAATTTTTACAAGCTCAAAGATTGCAGAAATTGCATCTGCTGTATTAAAGTCATCTTCCATTGCATCTTCATATTTCTTTACTAGATTTGCAACACTGGTATTTACCATTTCTGCTTCTTTTGCGGTCATTTCATCACCAATAGTCTTATCTTTTAATTCTCTTAAACGTTCCATTGCGGTAAGAATTCTTTCTAAACCATTCTTAGAAGCTTCCATTAAGTCTGCACTAAAGTTTAATGGACTTCTGTAATGAGCACTTAACATAAAGAAACGAAGAACCTGTAAATCGTATTTTTCTGAAATCTCACGTACGGTAAAGAAGTTTCCAAGAGATTTTGACATCTTTTTATTGTCAATATTTAAAAATGCATTGTGCATCCAATATTTAGAAAATTCTACTCCATTTGCTGCTTCACTTTGTGCAATTTCATTTTCATGATGTGGGAATACTAAATCCTCTCCACCTGCATGAATATCAATGCTATCTCCTAAATATTTCTTAGCCATAACAGAGCATTCTAGATGCCATCCTGGACGACCCTCACACCATGGTGATACCCAAGCAGGCTCTCCTTCTTTTTTTGGTTTCCAAAGTACGAAATCTAATTCATCTTCTTTCATACTACCACCTGTAACCTTGATTTCACGATGTCCTGCCTGTAAATCATCTAATTTCTTATGAGAAAGCTTACCATATGGAGCAAACTTACGGGTTCTAAAATAAACAGTTCCATCTTCACTTGCATAAGCATAGCCTTTGTCAATTAAAGTTTTTACCATTTCAATCATTTCCGGAATTTCGTTTGTTGCTAATGGATGCGTAGTCGCAGGCTTTACATTCATTCCTTCCATATCTTTTTTACATTCTGCAATGTAACGCTTTGAAATTTCAGATGCATCACAGCCTTCTTCCATTGCTGTTTTAATAATTTTATCATCTACATCTGTAAAGTTTGATACATAATTTACTTCATATCCTTTGTATTCTAAATAACGACGTACCGTATCAAATACAATCATAGGTCTTGCATTACCAATGTGAATATAGTTGTATACCGTAGGTCCACACACATACATACGAACCTTTCCTTCTTCAATTGGTACAAATTCTTCTTTTTGTTTTGAAAGTGTATTATATAGTTTCATTTTTTTGTTCTCCTTTTTTGCTTCCTTTTATCGTTAATTTGGCTGCATTATTTACCATCTTATATCTCAAACGATTATATCTGCTCTTAAGAATTTTCTGTTCATATTTAAGGCTCTCTAATTCAGCTTCCAGTGCAAGGAAATCATTCTTTACTGGATCTGGTAAATCGACTTGATTTAAATCTGCCTGTGGAACACGTACATCATTACGTTTTACTACACGACCTGGCACACCTACTACCGTAGAATTTGGTGGTACTTCGCTCAATACAACAGAACCAGCACCGATTTTGGAATTATCACCAATTTTAAAAGAACCAAGTACCTTCGCACCAGCACTCACCATGACATTATTTCCTACCGTTGGATGACGCTTTCCTTTTTCCTTACCGTTACCTCCTAATGTAACGCCTTGGTATAAAGTAACATTATTTCCTACAACAGCGGTTTCTCCAATAATAACTCCATGACCGTGGTCAATAAATAATCCCTTCCCTATTTTTGCACCTGGATGGATTTCAATTCCAGTCTTTCTTGCAGTACGCTGTGAAATTAAACGTGCAATAAAATAATGTTTCCTTTCGAAAAAATAGTGTGCAATTCGATATCCTAAAATTGCATGAAAACTAGGATATAAAAAGACCTCTAAGTTCGAATGAATTGCAGGGTCTCTATCCCTAATAATCTCTATTTCTTCTTTTATAAAGTTTCTTAACTTCATAAAACTCCCCTCTGCTTTCTTATATATAAATGAAAACGTCTCTTATCAAACGATAAGAGACGTAAATTACGTGGTTCCACTCTTCTTTAGAAGACAATCTTCCCTCAATATCTTTAACGCAGACATACGAATAAAGCTACTTTCTTCACCTTACCAACTCCAGGCCGCACTTCTCTAACTTCCTAAATAGATTGCTCTCACCTTCCAATCCTCTCTGTCTTTATTCCCTTAGATACTCTTGCCCTTCAAAGTATTTCTTGTTCATTTTATTTTATATTATATCGTTTGTCAAGAAGATGTTAAAAATTTATAAATTTCTCCAATCCTTTTGACTAATGAACAATAATTAGGTATACTAATAAATACAGAAACACCCATACATAACTATATAAAAAACGAAAGGAATTCAGATTGTGAATATTTTATTTTTCTTAACGCCAAAAGCTGAATTAACTTATTTACTGGATACTCAATCTATTGAGCAAGCTCTTGATACAATGGAACAATATCGTTATACAGCTGTTCCTATTATTAACAAAAAAGGAGCTTATATTGGTACGATGACCGAGGGTGATTTATTATATAATATTAAAAATCGTTTTAATTTCGATTTAACTAGAATGAAATCTCAGTCTTTAACACAAATTCAACGAAAACGTGACTACCAACCAGTAAAAATTAATGCCAAGGTCGAAGACTTATTTAATAAAGCATTAACACAAAACTTTGTTCCTGTTATCGATGACGAAAATACCTTTATTGGAATTGTAAAACGTAAGGACATTATGGAATATTTATGTAAGAAAATATAAGCAAAACGAGGGAATGGCTAGCCACTCCCTCGTTTACTTATTTATGTTCAATTGAAAATACTGGTTGTAACTGCCTTCTTGTCTGTGGAACATATACGCACTCACATAGTGTAACACTTAGTAAAATTCCAGCAATGACATCTACTACTGAATGTTGCTTTAAAAACATCGTAGACATCACAATCATAAAGGATATCATACAACTTGCTGGCAACACCCATTTATGCTCTTTTGCTACCCTACTTTTACGAAGAGCTCCAAGTACTGCTACTGATGTAAATACGTGAATACTTGGAAATACATTGGTATATGTATCCGTCTCATAAATAAATGACGTCATCCAAGTAAATATATTTTTATTGGGGTCTAATTCCATACGAAGATTTAATCCATTTGGAAAAATCGTACAGATTAGAAGACATATTGTCATTCCTCCAAATAAAATTCCAGTCAGTTGATAATAATTACGTTTTGATTCTTTAAATAAAAACCATGCTATGATTGCTGCTATGTATACAAACCACAATAAATAAGGTACAATAAAATATTCGCAAAAAGGAATTTTATCATCCAAATCGCAGTGTATCAAGTAGTAATCACTAGTTACGGTCTTCTCTAAATAAATAAACCATGGAAAATAAATAAGGACATATAATAAAGTCCATGCCTGCTTATGATTTGCAAGAAATTCTTTTAATCTTTCCCTTTTCATTTCTACCTCACCTGCTAAAGATTTCTTTTTCAAAGTTCACATGATTATAACATCACTTTTCTTTTGCGACAAGTTAAAGTTTGAATATTTAAGAATTTCATAAGAATTTCTTCACACAATCTACACAATCATACGGATTTTTTTGTTTTCACAGATATAGCTCACTTCTTGTAGATAACCACAAATCTCTCCATCTGCATGAACCGTTGACAAGCGATTCGACTTAATTGAAAATTCCGAACACTGATATTGCCTTACACTTTTTTTATTAATGTGCTTTCCAGTTAAAGACCAAAATAAAATTTTAATTAGTCGAAATTTTGATGCACCCGTTACGATACAAATATCAAAAACACCATCATCTGGTTTCGCTTTTGGAGCAAATAAAAATCCTCCACCTTCTAATGCTTGATTGTGAATCGATATAAACGAAACATTTTTTAATGGAATTTTTCTTACTCCATCTAGTTCAATCGTGCAATCAAATGGTCTACGTATTAAGACTTTCTTTAATCCAATTCCAACATAAGCGAGTCTTCCTAAATGAATACGATTAAAGAATTTTTTCGTGGAACTATAAAAAAGTTCTTCGCACACATCCGCATCATAACCCATTCCACTACTTACAACAAATCTTCTATGTTGAAGTGTTCCATTCATATAAGCGAGAGTTCCATAATCAATCCATTTAATAGACTGTGGTTGAAGAATCCTCTTTAATGCTTTCTTAGGTCTTTTTGAAATTTTCATTCCTCTAGCAAAGTCATTACCAGAACCTGCTGGTATATAACCAATTGTCACATTTGCAGAAATTCTCATTCCATTAATGACTTCATTTAAGGTTCCATCTCCACCTACTACAATGATGGTTTTTTCTTTGTGTTTCTCCTTTCCACTTGTAAGCTGCATTGCTAACTCTGATGCATGATTGGTATGAGATGTCATGTACGCTTCAAACGGTATCATCCTTTTCTCTAAATATTGTTTTAAATCACGCCAAATCACAGCCGACCTACCTGACGCTGCCAGTGGATTTATAATAAAATAGTATTCCATTTTATTTCATCCCCCATATCTAAAAAATTCGCATAATTTTAGTATAACACAGCCATTCAAAAAAAAAAATAATTTTTTCAAAAAAACGCTTGACTTTTTTTTTATATCTGTTATACTAGTGGAGCAGTCGGAAATCGATAAGAAATAACGACTTAGCAAATACAGATATGGGATCTTAGCTCAGCTGGGAGAGCACCTGCCTTACAAGCAGGGGGTCACAGGTTCGAGCCCTGTAGGTCCCATCATCCTGGCGGAATAGCTCAGTTGTCTAGAGCACACGGTTCATACCCGTGGTGTCGTGAGTTCGAATCTCTCTTCCGCTATTACGTAACCACACAATTATGTGTGGTTTTTTTGTTACTATTTTTTATAAAAAGTAGAAAGGAGTATATGTATGCGTATAGGTATGGGATATGATGTTCATCGATTAGTAGAAAATCGCGATTTGATTCTAGGAGGAGTTACCATTCCTTGGGAGAAGGGATTACTGGGACATTCAGATGCCGATGTTTTACTTCACGCGATTATGGATGCACTCTTAGGTGCTGCTGCCCTTGGAGATATTGGAAAGCATTTTCCTGATACAGACCCTAGATATAAGGGAATTTCTAGTATTCTTCTATTAAAACATGTTGGTGCTCTTCTTTATGAACACGGCTATAAAATTGGAAATATTGATGCAACGATTATTGCTCAAAAGCCAAAACTTGCACCATTTAGAGAACAGATGGTAGAAAACATTGCAAATGCTCTAGAAATCTCAAAAGACCAAATTTGCGTAAAAGCAACAACTGAAGAAGGACTTGGCTTTACAGGAAAAGAAGAAGGGATTGCCTCCCAAGCAATTGCCCTTCTTCTCTAGATAAATTCTTACCAATATTTATGAATTGCTCTCTGGATTTAGAGGTCTTACATAGGCTTCTAACATCCAGACTGCAACGATTACTAATACACACATCAGTAGAGTAATTAAATAAAACATGGTCAAACTTTGGTAGCCAACATTAAATCCTGCGGCGAGTACTACGACTAGATTTGCTGAAACATGCATAAGAATTGGTGCAACTAGACTATGAAATCTTTCATAAACTAAACACATTAAAATTCCAATACAAAATCCATAAATACCTTGTACAATATTAGCATGTAAAACTCCAAATAGTAATGCACAACTAATTCCTGCTTGAAGAGTTGGCATAATCTCTTTCATTCTCTTGTAAATAATTCCTCTAAATAAAAGCTCTTCTACAATTGGTACTAAAAGTCCAACACCTAAAATTTGTAGGCCAAAAGAACCTGCCGTTAATACTTCATTTACTTCCACAAATGCTTCCGAGCTTTGTTCAAGTCCGCTCATTGTAATCATGTTATTTCCTGCAATTGCTGCTGAAGCACCCATGATAACAGGAATAAAATACCATTTATATGGCACTGCATTAAAATGCTCTTCCATTCCTATAAGCTTTCTTGCTGCATTATCTTTCTTAAACTTTCTAAGTAAAATTGGAATTGCAATGACAGCTGCTAATAACATGGATTCATAGCTAATTAAATCAATTTTTTGCATTAGCTGCTCCATAACTGAATCCATCATCTTTTCATAAGTCTGATTTAAATCCACTGTCTTCATCAATTTAACACTATAAACAATTGCCATAATGACATATGCTACAATTTGACATAAATAATAAGTCAAAATTGGAGCAATACAAGACCAAAAGCTTCTACGTCTCTTTTGTATATCCATAAGCATAAACCTCCATATCTTCTTATTAAAAAGTAAGTATACACCAAAATAAAAAAAGAAGCAACCGAAGTTGCCTCTTTTAAGTAATTCTTATTCTCTTGTGCTAATGGTTGCAATATCAATTGCAGTTAGATGATTTTCATCTTCTACATGCTCAAGACTTGTTGCAAGTGCATTTGCGGTATCAATTGAAGTCAATACAGTAATACCAGTTTCAATTGCATTACGTCTAATTAAGAAACCGTCATTTGATTTATTACCCTGACTAGGAGTATCAATAACTAAATCAATGTGATGGTCTAAAATTAAATCTAAGATATTTGGTGATTCGGATTCAATCTTATTAATTGGAATTGCAAATACGCCATTATCCATTAAGATTCTTGCTGTACCACTGGTAGCAAAAATGGTATATCCTAATTTCTTAAAGCGGGCTGCCATCTCAATACATTCCATCTTATCAGAGTCTTTTACTGTAATAACCATCTGTTTCGTCTGTGGAAGATTGATTCCTGCACCAATAAATGCTTTATAAAGTGCTTCATGGAAGGTTGGAGCAATACCAAGTACTTCACCTGTAGACTTCATTTCAGGTCCAAGTCCGATATCAGCACCACGAAGCTTCTCAAATGAGAATACTGGCATCTTAATTGCAATATAATCAGCTTTCTTTTGTAAGCCTGGTTCATATCCTAATTCTTTAATTGTCTTTCCTAAGATTACCTGAGCTGCTAGCTTAACAATTGGAATACCTGTAACCTTACTAATATAAGGAATGGTACGACTAGAACGAGGATTTACTTCAATAACAAAGATTTCATCATCATGTACGATGAACTGAATATTAATTAAACCTTTTACATGTAATGCACGAGCAAGTGATCTTGTATAACGTGCAATTAATTTTTCAATACGAGGTGATAAATTCTGTGGTGGATATACAGAAATACTATCTCCTGAATGGATACCAGAACGTTCAACGTGTTCCATAATACCTGGAATTAATACTTCTTCTCCATCACAAACAGCATCGACTTCTACTTCTCGACCTACCAAATATTTATCAACTAATACTGGATGTTCTTGTACAGTACGATTGATAATCGTCATAAATCTACGAATATCATCATCATTGATTGCAATCTGCATACCAGCACCACCAAGTACATAAGAAGGACGAACAAGTACTGGATAACCTAAGCGGTTAGCAACTTCAATCGCTTCATCACAAGTAAATACGGTATCACCAGCAGGTCTTGGAATACAACATTCTTCTAGAATTGCATCAAAACGTTCTCTATCTTCTGCTGCATCAACATCATCTGCTGAGGTTCCAAGAATTGGTACTCCCATCTTCATTAAATCTTCTGTTAACTTAATCGCTGTCTGACCACCAAACTGTACTACTGCTCCAGTTGGTTTTTCAAGTCTTACAATACTTTCTACATCTTCTGGAGTCAATGGTTCAAAGTATAACTTATCTGCAATATCAAAGTCTGTTGAAACAGTTTCTGGATTGTTATTTACAATAATGGTCTCATATCCAAGCTTCTTAAATGCCCATACACTGTGTACAGAGCAGAAGTCAAATTCGATACCTTGACCGATACGAATTGGACCAGAACCTAATACTAAGATTTTTTCTTTATCGCTTGTAGGGTTTGCTTCATTTTCTCCATCAAAGCATGAATAATAGTATGGAGTCATTGCATCAAATTCTGCGGCACAAGTATCAACCATCTTATAAGATGCAATAATACCATTGTCATAACGCATCTGTTTGATTTCTTCTTCACTCTTACCAGTTAATTTAGCAATGATACGGTCTGGATATTCTAAACGTTTTGCTTCTTTTAATAAGTCCACTGTAAGCTCATTATTCTTAAGAGCCTGTTCCATTTCTACTAAAATAGCAATTTTATCAATAAACCAAAGGTCAATCTTTGTAATATCATGAATTAATTCTTCGGAAAATCCACGACGAAGTGCTTCTGCAATTACAAATACTCGTCTATCATCAATACGATAAAGTTTACGCTGTACTTCATCGTCATCCATCTCAGCAAGTCCTGGATATTCAAGACTATAAGTATTTTGCTCTAAAGAACGGAAAGCTTTCATTAAAGCACCTTCAAAATTAGTACAAATACTCATAACCTCACCCGTTGCCTTCATCTGAGTAGAAAGCGTACGTTTTGCACTGATGAATTTATCAAATGGCCATTTTGGAATCTTAACTACACAATAGTCAAGCATTGGCTCAAAACTTGCAAATGTCTTATGTGTAATCGCATTTGGAATTTCATCTAAAGTATAACCTAACGCAATCTTTGCTGCTACTTTCGCAATTGGATAACCGGTTGCTTTTGAAGCAAGTGCTGATGAACGGCTTACACGAGGGTTTACTTCGATTACACAATATTCAAAACTATCCGGTTTTAATGCAAACTGTACGTTACATCCACCAGTAATCTCTAATTCGTTAATAATATTTAATGCAGAGCTTCTAAGCATCTGATATTCTTTATCTCCTAAAGTCTGAGAAGGAGCTACTACGATACTATCACCAGTATGAACACCAACAGGATCTAAGTTTTCCATGTTACAAACGGTAATACAGTTACCAGCAGCATCACGGATTACTTCATATTCTACTTCCTTCCAACCAGAGATACAACGTTCTACTAAAACCTGACCTACACGGCTTAAACGAAGACCATTTGATAAAATGTCCATTAATTCTTTTTCATTGTGAGCGATACCACCGCCACTACCACCAAGGGTATAAGCTGGACGAAGTACAACTGGATAACCGATTGTATTGGTAAATGCAATACCATCTCTTACATTGGTAACAACCATACTTGGTGCACAAGGTTCCCCAATTTTTTCCATCGTCTTTTTAAATTCATCACGGTCTTCTGCTTTTTTAATGGTAAGAGATGTCGTACCGATTAATTTTACATTTGCTTCTTTTAAGAATCCTGATTCTTCTAATTCCATTGCAAGATTTAATGCAGCCTGTCCACCTAGAGTAGGTAATAAGCTATCTGGCTTTTCTTTACGAATAATGCCTTTTAATACCTTTGCTGTTAATGGCTCAATGTAAACATGGTCAGCAATATCTTTATCTGTCATAATTGTAGCAGGGTTTGAGTTTACAAGTACAACTTCAACACCTTCTTCTTTTAATGAACGACAAGCCTGTGTTCCTGCATAGTCAAATTCTGCGGCCTGACCAATAACAATTGGACCAGAACCGATTACCATTACTTTTTTATATTCCTGAATTCTTGGCATTATCTTACACCCTCCATCATCTTTATAAATCTGTCAAATAAATCATTCGAATCCTGTGGGCCTGGGCAAGCTTCTGGATGGAACTGTACAGTAAAAATGTCTTTACCTACATATTCTAATCCTTCATTTGTCTTGTCATTAACATTTCTAAAAGCTGGAATGGCTACACTTGGGTCTAAGCTGTTATCGTCTACAGCATATCCATGATTTTGTGAAGTAATATATACTTTTCCAGTCTTTAAATCTTTTACTGGATGGTTTCCGCCACGATGTCCATATTTTAACTTATAGGTATCTGCACCTGTTGCTAATGCCATTAATTGATGACCTAAGCAAATCGCAAAAATTGGAATATCTGAGTTATAAAGGATTTTTAACTGTTCAATAATTTCAGTACATTCCTTAGGATCTCCAGGACCATTACTTAACATAATACCATCTGGCTGTCCATACATAATTTCTTTTGCTGAAGTATAGGCAGGATATACGGTTACATGGCAACCTCTTTTTACTAGATTCTTTACAATGTTTTCTTTTTCACCAAAATCTAACATTGCTACACGGAATCCATCACCAGGATAAACCTTCTTTTCTTCACAAGTTACCTTGCGAACAACCCCTGTTGGCTTGTATTCTTGGATTCTTGGAAGAATTTTTTCCAAATTAAAAGACTCATCGGTAGTAATCATTCCATTCATGACACCTTTGCCTCTAAGTCTTTTTGTAAGTGCTCTGGTATCAATACCACTAATACCAGGGATATCATATTTTTCTAAAAATTCTTGAATCGTTCCTTCACAGCGGAAATTACTAGGTTTTCTAGATAATTCGCGAACGATAAAACCATCCGGCCAAGCCTGTCCGGATTCCATATCTTCATAACAAATTCCATAATTACCAATTAAAGGATAGGTCATAACAACTGCCTGTCCTTCATAAGAGGGGTCTGTTAATACTTCGAGATAACCAGTCATTGATGTATTAAATACGATCTCACTAATACTTTCTCTTGTTGATCCTATGCTTTTTCCTTCAAAAATCGTTCCATCTTCTAAGATAAGAAAAGCTTTCATCTTTGATTTGTTCCTCCCTACTTTTAAATAAATCTTATTGTTTCTTTAATTTTACTCAAATTGCAGTGATTCTACCACAAATCTTATAACTATGCAAGTCTTTTTTGAAAAAAACCTAAATTTATTCGTTTTATACACATACTTTAATTATTTATGCATAAACTCCTGTATATTTTTTAAGCTTCTAAGCGCATCCTTTCTTCCCAATTTATACATCGCTAAAATCTTGTCTTTGTCCTTTTCCATACGGTGAATATGCATATCTACACTAGGTGCAATCACAATTACCTCACCTTTTTCTTCTAACTCCTCAAGCCTTAATAGCGTATTATTATAATTGATATGTCTATCTTCAATCGCCTTGCAAAACTCTGGATATTTTTTGTATAAAATTTTAGCAGGTTTTGGATTTGTGGGTGGCTTACAATAGTCTCTTGGTCTTGTGAGTACTACAATATTTTTATCATATCCTAAATTTCTAAATGCTTCAATTGGAATACTATCTGCTACTCCACCATCTAAATATTTTTTTCCATCAATTTCTACAATCTTAGAAACATAAGGCATCGATGCAGAAGCTCTTAGATATTCAATCTGCTCAAATAAATCCGTACAATGAATGTATTCTGCCTTACCAGTTTCTACATTCGTACAAGTAACATAAAACTTCGTATCCGATGCTTTTAATGCCTCATTATCAAAAGGGTCTAATTTTTCTGGAATCGTATGATAGCAAAATTCTTCCCCAACAATATCTCCTGTTCGAATTAATGAATACAGCCCCATAAAATGCCTGTCCGAACGATATTTAAAAGTATAGCGGATACTTCTTTTTATCTGACCAGATACATAAGAACAACCATAGAGTGCACCAGCGGATACACCAATTACACCATCTACTACTACCTCTTTCTCCATTAATACATCTAATACGCCAGCTGTATAAATTCCACGCATTGCTCCGCCTTCTAAAACTAGTCCATAACTCATTGATTTTCCACTTCCTTTCTATAATTATAAAAGAGGTCATACGACCTCTTTTATTTTAACAGTTTTTATGAAGTTTTTCAATCAATAATCAAACAGTTTCTGCAATTCTTGTAATCCCAACATAAATTTGCGAAATTTTATACCAAGTCCCTCGTCCTACAATCCCATCCTGTGTTAATCCAAAGATACTTTGAAAATTTCTTACGGCTTCTTCAGTAGCTCTTCCATAGACACCATCTACTATTAATTGTCCGATTTGTGTATAAACCTCTCCAATTACATTAAGCTGTTCTTGTAGATGCCTTACCGACTCTCCAGACGAACCAAGACTTAATGGATATCCCGGATAAGAAACAGGAACTCCACTGATTTGTTCTGCGGAATTTACATAAATATCATATCCATAGTAGTTACGTAAAATGTTAATCGCAGAACTACCACCTGCTGCTAAATTTTTAGAGCCCCACTGTGTCATCCACCCTCTATCTTCACAACTTACATACTGCCCATCACAGTACTGTGTCATAATCGGCTGCTTTACATCTGGTCTTGATAAATAGCTATCAAAAATCTCATCCACTACATCGCTAATACTTTCAAAAATATTTCTTTGATAGATAAATTTCTGGTCATAAGCCGTTGATGAAGTAATCGTAAAATCATATCCTTTCCCTCGGTACCATTCCGTATAAACACGGTTCATTGTAAAAGACTGAATCGCCAATACATTGGCTACAATTGCCTCCGTTGGCCAGTTTGCATAGATTTCGCTACACGCTACATTTTTAATATAATCCGTATAAGGAACATAATAATTCGGTGCACTTCTATCCGATGGCACCCCATCATGCACAATAATATACTCTGGAATAACAACCCTTGTCAGTACAATTTCTCCTCCTTCTGGAAGTGGCTTTACCTCTTCTTCTGGAATCTTAGGTGGATAAGTCCCATATAAAGTATGATCAGGAATTGTAATATCCTCAGGCTGTGAATTATTACTAATCAAACGAGCTGGCTGAATAGAAACCGTATCCGGAAGTAATTCACTCCCTGTAATCGTAAGCGTATCATAGCCAGGAGCTTTAATCGTAATCGTATAATCTTCATACGGTCTATCACGACTCGGTTCCTGGCTATATTCAAGTGGAGGAGTTGGAAGTTCAATTTCTTCTGTCTGTCCTGATGGATTTGTCTTTAACTCCTCAATAATATTTTCGGGGTCACTGCTATAAGCAATGTCTACTACCGCATCCTCAATCGGATACTGATTACTTGCCCTTGTTACATTTACTTGTAAATATCCTCTGTCGTCACTTTGTGCTATCTTCATAGATTTTCCCTCTAGGTTTTACTCTATCAAAGTAACATATGCAAGTAAGATTAAAAAGTTGCCACTATTTGCTAACAATTTTATAATAAGTCTTTGCAGTTAAACTATAAATGATAATATATAAAATTGCAAAAACCACAAAGCATCCAATGGTACTTAAGACATAAAGCGTTGTATTTGTCATATTTAATAATGACAACAATTTTGACATTAGTGGAAAAGCTGCCATCACATGGATTCCTGCTACCACTAATGGTAAGAAAAATACCGTTAAAATCTGTGAACGAATTGCTTCTTTGACTTCCGCTTTACTAAGCCCTACATTTTGCATAATAATAAAGCGTTCACGGTCTTCATATCCTTCTGAAATCTGCTTATAGTAAATAATTAATACCGTTGCCATCAAAAATAAACTTCCTAAAAAAATTCCTAAAAAGAATAAACCACCATATAAACCTAATGCACCGATTCTTGCCTGTACACGAGATTCTACCTCTATTTTTAATTCTTTCTTAATTTCATAGTAAAGTTCTTCTTGTGCTTTGTCATCTTTTGATGAGTTAAAACCATAATAAGTAACTAGTGGCGTTTTCGTTTTTTCACTTAACGCTGTTAATTTATCTTGACTTGAAAGTACAATATAATAAGCACTTGATATATTCGATGCAATCTGACCATTGCCAACAAAGTTTTCTAATTGTTCTGAAATCTTATATTCCTTTCCTGAAAGCTTAAAGGTTTGACCTTCATACTTCTGCCTTGGGGAATACAATAAGATTTCATCATCTTTTAAAGTTCTGCTCTCTCCCATAATGTCATTATAATCATCTAACGAAAGAAACATCAAAACATATACATTTTCTACGTCAGTTGCCGAAAGCTTATTCATATTAATTTCATATTGATTGCCATTCTTTAACGCAAAAAGATTTAAATAGGTGTATTCTACTTCCTCTTCTCTATCTGAGGTTATTTTTTTTATCTGATTAATCGCCCCTTTTTCATCTTCTTGTAAATAAACTGAAAAATCACTTGGATACCTTGTATCTAAAATATCAGTTAATCCCACCATCATTGAGGTCGTTGTCGACACCATGACAAGTACCATCGTTGATAAAATACAGATATTAGAAAGACCGACTGCATTTTGTTTCATACGATAAATCATCCCCGATACACTAATAAAATGCTTGGTCTGATAATAATACCTCTTATTCTTCTTTAAAATCTTAAGAAAAGCAATGCTTCCTGCTGTAAATAAAAAATAGGTTGCGACAATCACTAAAATAACTGCTACAAAGAAACGATACAAAGAAGAAATTGGATTCTTTGTTGTAATCGCTAAATAATATCCTGCTACTAAGCAAACAATACCGACAAGTGTGATAAACCACTTCGTCTTAGGTTCTTTTTCCCCTACATTTCCCCCATGTAATAAATCGATGGATTTTGAAACATATACAATTCGTACCTCATTTAAGTAAATAAGCAAAAAGATGATTCCAAATAGTATAATCGTACTAAAAATCGCTTGCTTTGATAAGAAAAATCCAAGTGAAACCTCTACACCAATAATTTTTAGAATTAATAAATACATCGCTTTATCTAAAACAATTCCAATAAAAAGTCCAAATCCAAGACTAATTGCTGCGATATACAAGGTTTCTAGACCTAACATCTTTGCAAGATGTCTTTTTTCCATTCCTAATATATTAAAGATACCAAATTCTTTTTGACGACGCTTGATTAAAAAACTATTCGTATAAAATAAGAAAATAATTGCAAATAAGGAAATTACATACGTTCCAAGTTCTAGCGTATAAACAATAATATTTGCTCCAACTAAATCACTTAATCCTGGATTTACAGATAATGATTTAATCATATAAAACATTGCAATCGTCACAATACAAGTAAGTAAATACGGTAGGTAGGTCTTTTTATTCTTTTTTAAATTATTAAATGCAAGCTTTTCAAAAAATGTTCTACTCATCCTTTTCACCACCTGTCGCAAGTAAAGTTAGCGTATCTGAAATCTTTTGATACATCTGTTCATTGGTACTATTACCTCGATAAATCTGATGAAAAATTTCGCCATCTTTAATAAATAACACTCTTCCGGCATGACTTGCAGCCTTTGTAGAATGTGTAACCATGACTATGGTCTGTCCTTCAAAATTAATTTCGCTAAAAATTTCTAATAATCTATCTGTTGCCTTTGAATCTAATGCTCCAGAAGGTTCATCTGCAAGAATAAGTTTTGGTTTTGTAATCAACGCTCTTGCCACTGCAGCGCGTTGCTTTTGTCCTCCTGAAACTTCATAAGGATATTTTTCTAAGATTTGTGAAATCCCAAGTTTTTTTACAATTGGCTGAAGACGTTCTTCCATTTCCTTTACCGGCGTTCCACTAAGAACCAATGGAAGAAAAATATTATCCTTTAATGAGAAAGTATCTAATAGGTTAAAATCTTGAAATACGAACCCTAAAT
>CABUZU010000014.1 GCA_902496125.1 uncultured Lachnospiraceae bacterium | reverse complement strand
TCTGATAAATAATCATAATCGGTTTCTAGTTTTGCTTCAATCTCATATCTTTTTTCTAAAAAGCCTGGATATTTTTGACGAAGCACATTGATTAAAGAAACTGCAAGTTCTGTAACATTTAAAATATCATCTTTAATCGAGCCAATTAATGCAAGTCTAAGACCAATCATCTGGTCATCAAATTTAGGCCATAAAATACCTGGCGTATCTAAAAGCTCTACATTTTTGTGAAGTCGAATCCACTGATTTCCTCTTGTTACACCTGGCTTATTACCAGTTTTTGCAGCTGCTTTTCCTGCCATGGTATTAATAAAAGTAGACTTACCAACATTTGGAATTCCTGCTACCATTGCTCTTACTGGACGATTTAAAATCCCTCTCTTACGGTCTCTTTCAATCTTTTCTTTACAAGCTTCACTAATCACTTGGTTTACCTGTTTCTTACCAGAACCTACACGAGAATCCATTGTAAGTACATGATAACCCTTTTGTTTAAAATGTTCTGCCCAAATCTTAGTTGCCCTATCATCTGCTAAATCTACTTTATTTAAAATAACCATTCTCGCTTTTCCATTTCCTAACGTATCAATATCAGGATTTCTACTTGCTTGTGGCACTCTTGCATCTACGATTTCGATTACTAAATCAATTAGTTTGATGCTTTCTTGCATCGCTCTTCTGGCCTTTGTCATATGACCGGGGTACCATTGAAATTGCTGCATTATATCCTCCTTATTTATTGTATGCCTGTAATCTTACCAATTTTAGAAAATGGATAAAATCTCAACCACACAATTCCTTTTATTTGCTTTTTACTAATATTTCCTATATTTAAATATCTGCTGTCTTCACTACCCGTTGAATTATCACCGAGCACAAAATATTCATCTTTTCCAAGTGTAATCGGATGTTTTGCAAGTCCTGGTTGTAAAACCTTATCTAATTTTCCCATATCTATTTTTTTATCATTAATATAAACCAATCCATCCTTGATTTGAACAGTTTCTCCTGGTAAACCAATGACTCTTTTTACATACTGTGTACTATCTTTTTCATCAATTGTAAATAAAATTAATTCAAATCGTTTAATGCTACGAATGTTATTAGAAATTCGATCAACTAACACACGGTCTTTCGCTGACAATGTAGGCTCCATTGAATGACCGGTAATCTTAAAAGGTCCTCCTACATATCTACTAATAAATAACGCCAAAATCAAAATAACAATAACATCAATTATTGTCTTTGTAAAACGTCTAATTCCATTTTCCATTTATTGTCCCCATCCCGAATTATGATTTTAGCCATAGCAAAAAGGTCTAGTACACATGTGCATACCAGACCATCTTACTTCAAATTATTTTAATTCTTTAACTTTAGCTTTCTTACCTACTCTATCTCTTAAGTAGTATAATTTAGCTCTTCTTACTTTACCTCTTCTTACAACTTCTACCTTTTCTACTAATGGAGAATGTAAAGGCCAAGTTTTTTCAACGCCAATTCCGTTAGAAGCTTTTCTTACTGTGAAAGTAGCTCTAGCGTTTTCGCCGTTCTGTCTTTTAATTACAGTACCTTCAAATACCTGAATTCTTTCTCTATTACCTTCTTTGATTTTACCATATACTTTAACAGTATCACCAACGTTGAACTTAGGAGCGTTTTCTTTTAACTGTTCCTGTTCAAGCTTCTTAATAATTTCGCTCATGTGTAGCCTCCTAATAATATCTCGACGTTCTTTAATATAGCAATTATCATCTACCATTGTGTTATTTCTTTCATAGACTTACTATAACAGAGGACCATCTTTCTTTTATACACAACGTGTTATATCTTAACATTTTTCTTTTGATAAGTCAATACCTTGTTCAATTAAAAATTTTTTATCTTTCTTATCTAATTCAACCTGATTAAATAAATCTGGTCTTCTTTGGTAGGTTCGAAGAAGCGACTGTTCTCTTCTCCATTTCGCAATATTTGCATGATGACCAGAAAGCAGTACATCCGGTACACGAACTCCTTCAAATACTTCTGGACGAGTGTACTGTGGATATTCTAATAAATTATCGGCAAAAGATTCATCCTGTGCAGATTCATCATTGTGTAAAACTCCTGGTACTAATCTTGAAATCGCATCCATCATAACCATCGCCGGTAGTTCTCCACCGGTAAGTACATAATCTCCAATGGAAATAAAATCAGTTGCAATTAAATCTAGTACTCTCTCATCAATACCTTCATAATGTCCACATAAAAAAACTAATTCTTCTTCTTTTGCTAATTCTGTTGCAATCTGTTGGTTAAACACCCTTCCTTGCGGCGTTACATAAATGACTCTTGTTTTTTTCTTTAAATTTAAGTCGTTATAAGCACGATAAATCGGCTCTGCTTGCATAACCATCCCAGCACCGCCACCATAAGGTGCATCATCTACATGCAAATGTTTATCTAATGTATAGTCACGAATATTTCTCACATCTAAATCCATAAGACCTTTTTCAATTGCCTTACCTGTGATACTTGTATTCATGCCATTTTTAATCATATCTGGAAACAATGTAAGTACATGGAAAATCATAAATCTAACAACCCTTCTAATAAATGAACAAGGATTTCTCCTTTTTCTAAATCTACATTTAAAATACATTGTTTAATCGAAGGAATTAAAATTTCTTTTTCCTTACCATCTACTACATAAACATCGTTTGCACCGGTTTGCATGACATCTTTTAAAGGACCTAGTAATTGTCCTTCATCTGTAATTACAGGTAATCCAATTAAATCAGCGATATAATTTTCATTTTCTCCTAGTGGAACTGCATTTTCTCTAGTAACTAGGAGAGAACATTTACGATATTTTTCAATTTCATTAATCGAATCAAACTCTTTAAATTTTACAATTACAAACTGTTTAAAATATTTTACCCTTTGAACATGTAATGGTATCTTCTCATTTCCAACTTCTAATAATACTTCATCTAAATCATCATAACGATAAGGGTCATCTGTCGTTGGGAAAACTTTCACTTCTCCTCTTAGTCCATGAGTATCTGTAATAATACCTACTTGGAAAAATTGTTCCATACTAGGAACCTCCTTTAATTTATCTAGAAAGAAAGGGGGCGTTTTTCAACATCCCCCTTTTAGTTACTCAATATCTAGCATAACTTTAATATTCTCTTTTGCAGCAGCAGCTTTTACTACTGAACGAATTGCCTTTGCAATTCTTCCCTGCTTACCGATTACCTTACCCATATCGGATTGGGCAACCTTAAGTTCAAGAACTAATTCCTTGCCATTCTCCTTCTGAGTTACTACAACTTCTTCCGGATGGTCTACCAAGGCACGGGCAATGATTTCTACTAATTCTTTCATGAATTAAACCTCCCCGTTGCTAATTATTTCTCGATACCAGCAATCTTTAAAATTTTAGCTACAGTTTCTGTAGGTTGTGCACCATTAGATAACCATTTCTTTGCTAATTCTTCATCAACTTTGATTACGCTTGGTTCTCTAGTTGGATCATAGTAACCGATTTCTTCGATAAATCTACCATCTCTTGGAGATCTTGCGTCTGCAACTACTACTCTATAGAAAGGAGCTTTTTTCTGTCCCATTCTTTTTAATCTAATTTTTACTGCCATTGTAATTTCACCTCCTGATTTTTTCATACATATCTAAAAGTATTTATATAAAAAGCTTATTAGCTATTTACCAAAATTAAAACGGTAATTTAAAATTACCAAGATTTAAACCGCCACCTTTTTTGGCTTTCTTACTTACCTGACCACTCATCTGCTTCATCATCTTACGCATCTGGTCAAACTGCTTTACTAAGCGGTTTACTTCTGTAATGTCTACACCAGCACCTGCTGCAATTCTCTTCTTTCTTGAAGGATTGATAATCTCTGGTCTTCTTCTTTCTTCTGCTGTCATAGAAAAGATAATGGCTTCTGTTCGATCAAATGCACTGTCGTCAAGACCGGATACATCTAGACCTTTCATCTTATTCATTCCAGGAATCATACTAAGAAGCTGTCCCATTCCACCCATCTTACGCATCTGCTCAATCTGGTCTAGGAAATCGTTAAAATCAAATTCTGCTTTACGAAGCTTCTTCTCATATTCCCTTGCCTTATCTTCATCAATGGCTGCTTCTGCCTTCTCAATAAGGGTTAATACATCACCCATACCAAGAATTCTACTTGCCATTCTATCTGGGTGGAATAATTCTAAATCAGATAACTTCTCACCCATACCAGCGTAAAGGATTGGACAACCAGTAACAGCCTTAATGGAAAGTGCTGCACCACCTCTTGTATCGCCGTCAAGCTTTGTTAAAACGACTCCATCAATTCCAATTTTCTTCTGGAATGTGTCAGCTACATTTACTGCATCCTGACCGGTCATCGCATCGACAACTAATACACTCTGGTCTACTGTTAAATTTTCTTTAATTTCCACTAGCTCATCCATCATGACTTCATCAATATGGAGTCGTCCAGCAGTATCTATAATTAATACGTTGTTCTCATTTTTAAGTGCATGTTCATATGCAGCTTTAGCAATATCAACTGGCTTATTCTTATCTCCCATTGCAAAAACTGGAACCTTTACTTTCTCACCGTTGATTTTTAATTGTTCAATCGCAGCAGGACGATAAACGTCACAAGCTACTAGCAATGGTCTTTTACCTTTTGATTTTAATTTAGCAGCAATCTTTGCTGCAGTGGTTGTCTTACCAGCACCTTGAAGTCCAAGCATCATAATGACTGTCATCGCACTTCCTGGATTTATCTTAAGTTCTGTTGTTTCAGAACCCATTAGATTAATTAACTCTTCGTTAACAATCTTAATAACCATCTGTCCTGGAGTTAAAGACTCTAATACATCTTGACCTATTGCACGTGCTTCAACAGATTTAATAAATTGTTTTACAATCTTAAAACTAACATCTGCTTCTAAAAGAGCCATCTTAACTTCCTTAAGTGCAACCTTTACATCGGCCTCTGTTAGTCGACCCTTGCCTTTTAAATTTTTAAAAATATTCTGTAACTTATCAGAAAGGCTTTCAAATGCCATATTTTTACTCCTTATTAATCAGACTCTATAATATCACGAGCAATTTGCTGGATTTTAATGACCATCTCACGGTCTCCACTTTCTAAGAACTGATTTGCCAATTCATCAATCATGGAAATACTGTGCTTGGTTCTTGTAAACTGTTCTACTAAATGTAGCTTCTCTTCATAATCCTCTAAGGTCTTATGAATCCTCTTAATCATTTCATGAATCCCTTGTCTAGAGATTCCTTGGTCTTTTGCGACTTCACTGCATGAATAATCATTAAATATTACATCTTCATAGACCTTCTTTTGCCTATCTGTAAGAAGTTCACCATAGAAATCATACAATAAAGTTTGCTCTAAAATTTCTTCCATGTTTACCACCTAGCATAGGATACACGAAAAAAAAGAAGTTGTCAAGTATTTTTTGTTGACAACTTCTCTTTTGTTATAACCTAACATGCAACTACATTCATACAATTTAAGATTTTCTTAAAATCACTTGGCATTTCACCATGGAAATGCATCTCTAAATATTTATCAACTCCCATTGCTAGGACACCTAACATAGACTTTGCATCTACCATACGGCTTCCACTAGATAAATCGATATCATTGGCTACTGTATTAGCGTGGTTTACGAACTCCTCAATTTCTTCTACTGAATGAAACATAATCTTTGTGTTTGTCATAGGATATTCCTCCTCAAAAAAATAATTACTCAATTCTCTCCTAGTACCTCATCTATGTCAAAACTTGAAAACGTTTTCACTTTCAAGTTGGTGCAATTATAGCAGATACTAAAAATATATTCAAGTACCATTTTTAGGGGGAAACCGCACTTCTTTTTGTGCATAATCAACAAAAATTTCCGATTTTGTCGATTATGAAGCCCCTTTTCCTGTCAAAACAACTCGAATTGTCTGAAAAATAATTTTGATATCAAGTCCTAGTGACCACTCACTAATGTACTTCTCATCTAACGCTACAACCTCTTCAAAGTTTGTAATTTCACTTCTTCCACTCACTTGCCACATCCCTGTAAGTCCCGGTTTTACACTAAGACGTACTTTATGATGCAATTCATATTTGGCTACTTCATCAACAGTAGGAGGTCTTGTTCCTACTAAACTCATATCACCTTTTAAGATATTGAAAAACTGAGGAAGTTCATCGATTGACATCTTTCTCATAAAATGCCCAATCGGAATAATTCGTGGGTCATTGTCCATCTTAAACATCTGACCTTGCATCTTATTTTGCTTCATCAGTTCTTTTTTTCTCTCTTCTGCATCCATATACATCGAGCGAAACTTATAAATTTCAAACTCTCGTCCATTCTTTCCCACTCTTTTTTGTTTAAAAATAATTGGTCCTGGAGATTGTTTATAAATAATCGGCGCATAAATAACAAATGCAATTCCAGCAAATACAAGTCCTACTAGTCCACCTGCAATATCCATTAAACGTTTAATTGCAAGCTCGACTGAACTTACCGTACTAAGGCTACTGCTAATGGCTTTATTTCCTCCAAAGGTTTCCATTGATTGATTTGGAAATCCAATTAACAACTCTTCGATACTAATATGAACAGTGATACCCATTTCAATAAATTTCATACCAATACTTCTAGTAAGTCTTGTATCTGGTAAACTAATAAACACTTCATCAATTACATGCTCTAAGGCATATTTCATCATTTTATCAATATCCCTATCACTTACGACAACAGGAATTCCATGATAGCTATCCTTCGCCTCCATCGTCAAGGATTCTCCTGAGGAATCCATTAACGCAATCGCACCAACACGATAAGACTGAAGCTTATTACTTTTAAAGTTTCTAACAATTTGTTCTACATTATCTACTACTGTAACCAATAATACAACGGTTTGATTTTTTTGTTTAACCATACGTGTACGAAGATAAGCTTTCCAAATAAATCGCTCCGTAAACATAAAAATACAGCTAAAGATATATTGCTGAACAAAAATCATTCTTGAAATTGGAAATGCAATTTGATTTAAATACATATAGAGCAATGCAATTACGGATACAATTGCATTGTGCTTTAATACTTTTGAAGCCTCTATAAAAGCACCTCGAATCAAGATGCTTTTATAGTTTTCCATTGCAATTGCAACACAGATATGAATAATCAAAAATACAAATATCATCTGCCTATGATAGATGGTTGTCGGTGTTACCCGAAATCCCTCACGTACAATATACGCACATAAATAGGCAATAAACAAAACAATGGCATCTAATATAATAAAATCTAAATGCTTCGCCCAACTTTTCTTTGCACGAATCTGCATATTACTTTACTTTTCCTTTCCAACTTCTACTACAATATCATGGTCACCAATCACTGTATTTTTTTCATCTGAAGCAATAATATGACCCTCTTCATCTAATTCAATTAAAATTGATGATTTAATTTTTTTATACCCCTTTGCTGCCTTTGTCTGTTTTAATACATAGTTATTACCTGCAACTAACAAATCATTAATTTCTTTTCCAGCAGCATGTCCTGTCCACTTATATTTTGTAGAACCATCGGAAAACATTCCTATTAGTTCATATGTACCACCTTCTAGTCCTAGACCTGTCTCACTATCTACAAACTGAATGTACATACGAGTATCTACCTCTAACGCATTGTCTATTAAACGAAGAACAACATCATAACCCTCTTCGCTACTTAATGAAAACTCACAGAGTTTGTCTTCTTCATCTGTTTTATTCCCATCTTCATCTACATTTGCCACATAATAAGAAGCACATGGCAACCCACTAATTGTAACACTTCCATCTTTATTCGTCTTCATCGGATAATTTTCTAAATTTACAATTTCATAAGCCTTACCTGTAAGAAATGCCTGAATGACACCAAGTAGCCCATCATTTCCTACCTTTTCATATACTACATAAGGAAAAACCGTTGAATTTTCTGCACCAGTACGATAAATAGTAATAGAGCCTAGTCTCTTTTTATTCACAATTGGTTTCCCATTTGTTAAATCAACCGTCCTCTTATTGTATTTTTTCGTATTTTTTATCGTAAATGTTGTCGTAAAAGGTTTTTCATCTAATGAATAATCCCTAGCTGATGCAGTTTGTTTTACCTTATACTTACCTTTTTTTGTAATCGTGAAGGTTCCTTTACCTTCTTTATCTGTTACTAACGTTTCTAACTTTTTATATTTTTCAGTCTTTTCGTTATATTTATACAACGTAAAAACTGCATTCTCAATTCCTGTATCCGTATCACTCTCATCTACTACTTTAACTGTCATATATGATTTAAAAGATTTATTTGACTCTGCATAAGTATAACTTGACAAACCAATTGCGAAACAAATCGATATTAATACCAAAATAAAAAATTTTGTTTTCTTCAAATTGTATCCTCCTCTATTTTTTTAGAAAATCCTAATTTACTAGTGTATTCAGTATAATATATTTTTTTTGATTATACAAGTTTTTTAGATATTTTTCACACAATCTTTACACTTGATACCAAAGGGACAAGTTATAAATCTTATCATGCTTGTATGATAAGATTTATAACTTAGGACCTGCTAAACATGAGAAAGTAGCAATTTACATAGTAAATTTGCAGATTTCGAATGTTTGTAGAATTGCGAAAGCTGCTTCACAGCGAAGCAATTCGTGGGTATCAAAAATTTCATGTAAAATAAACATTACAACTATCGCGTGTAAAATTTTACAAAATAAATACTTTAAAATTGAGAATGGACATCCATTCATTACACTCTTTGTTTGTGCTACACCACATAATCCACCAAATACACAGGTACCAGCAGTAAGTGCTAAGTTATTCGTTTGCATTACCGCATACGTTCCTGTTGTAATTTCCATTAATGCACTAAGAAAAAGATTTGAATGAAAAATTTCAGTAATTAAAGCAGAAATAATCGAGAAGATAATAATATAGATACCAATTGTCAATAAAATTCTACAACAGTCTAATGCAATTTCTTCGAAATGATAGGTAGGCAACTCTTCATTTTTAGTATAGCTATGTATCAATTCCCCTCTCCAATATAAATATCCATATCCAATTAATAAAAAAAAGATAGCAGTTAGATAGATAATATAAGTCATATTTCCAAGTTTTGCATAGCCTACTAAAAACATTGGACTCGATAAATTACAAAATCCAGCAATTAGTTGCATTTCCGAAGCCGAAAGTTGATTCTTCTTATATAAATCAGCAGCCATCTTTGCCCCAAGTGGATACCCGCAGATAAATCCACAAAAAATTGCTAAAAACCGTCCACCTTTTAAAATATGTTTTGAAAGTAACGATGTTAAAATCATAAACGGAAACAGACATGGAACGACATCTTGATACCAAAGAGTCAAACCATAGGCAGCTCCCTTTATTACAATCGGAGCATAGTGCAAACAAATACCAATTGCAAAAAACAAAAAAAATTTCATATCATAGAAGTCCTTTCTTTTAGCATATACATTTGATATGAAAAAAAGACTTCTTTTAATATCAATTATCGTAATCATTTTACTTCGATTATTCATTCCCTATCCAAATATTTTATGGCTAGAAGATTATAGTCTCGATTCTGAATACTTTCGAAATCAAGACTTTGGAGCTGGAAATTTAGATAAAATTGAAGATTTTTCAAATCAGTACCGAATCGATTTCTATGATGCTTTATCTGTCTTTATGATAAGCAACCATTGTAAATTAGATTCTCATTTTAAACCAGAATATTCGAAATATCTTTTTGCGAAGAACTTGTTAAAATCTAAAAAGTTAATTCAATATCAAAAATTAAAAAGAGGCTATCAAGTGATTTTATCCGATTTAAAATGCTTTCCCGTTCCTGCTAATTATGACAGTAAAAATTTAGAAATTGCTTATGAGGATAGCTTTGGCGAAAAAAGAACCTACGGCGGAAATCGAAAACATGAAGGTTGTGACCTTATGGCAAAGAATAATACATCTGGATATTATCCAATTATTAGTATGAGTGATGGAACTGTAGAAAATATTGGCTGGCTAGAAAAGGGTGGATGGAGAATTGGAATTCGCTCACCACAGGGTGCCTACTTATATTATGCCCATTTAAGCGATTATTTTAAAGATTTTAAGAAAGGAGAAAAAGTAAAAGCCGGAGAAATTTTAGGATTTATGGGCGATACGGGCTATAGTAAGGTCGAAGGAACCACTGGAAACTTCGATGTGCATTTACATCTTGGAATTTATATGCGAACAGATTTAGCAGATGAGGTGAGTGTAAATCCTTATTATATCTTGAAATATTTAGAGAAAAAATGTGTCTATTACCATTATAAAACCTCCCTCGAATAGAGGGAGGCTTTGCTAATTATTTTACAAAATTTTCTACTTTTTTAGCAATGCTTTCGCCGTCTAATTCATATAACTTGATTAAATCAACAGCTGGACCAGACTGACCAAAAACATCTTGTACACCAAGTTTTAATACTTTGGTTGGATAGTTTGCACTAAGTGTATCACATACAGCACTTCCAAGACCACCGATTACAGAATGTTCTTCTACTGTAACAACTTTTCCTGTTTCTTTTGCAGCAGCAATTACTAATTCTTCATCTAATGGTTTAATAGTGTGAATGTTGATAACCTTTGCATCGATACCTTTATCTGCTAAAATCTGTGCAGCAATTAAGGTTTCATTTACGCAAAGACCTGTTGCAATAATTGTCACATCTTTACCTTCTCTTAAGGTAATACCTTTACCAATTTCAAATTTATAATCTGGTTTGTCATTGATTACTGGCACTGCTAAACGACCAAAGCGAAGATATACAGGTCCTTCATGTTCTACGGCTGCTCTTACTGCAGCTCTTGCTTCTACATCATCAGAAGGATTGATTACAACCATACCTGGAATTGTACGCATTAATGCAATATCTTCATTACACTGATGAGTTGCACCGTCTTCACCTACAGAAATACCAGCATGAGTTGCACCAATCTTTACATTTAAATGAGGATAACCTACAGAGTTTCTTACCTGCTCAAAAGCACGTCCTGCTACAAACATTGCGAAAGAACTTACAAATGGAATCTTGCCACTAGCAGCTAAACCTGCTGCAATTCCTACCATATTGCCTTCTGCAATACCGCAGTCGATGTGACGTTCTGGGTAAGCTTTCTGGAAGATAGCAGTCTTAGTAGCACCTGCAAGGTCAGCATCTAAAACTACTAAATTAGGATATTCTGTTGCTAATTCTTTTAATGTTTCACCATAGCTTTCTCTTGTTGCTACTTTCTTTACTTCTGACATAGTGCTTCACCCACCTTTTCTAAATCTTCCATTGCTACTTTATATTCCTCAGCATTTGGAGCTTTACCATGCCATCCAGCATTGTTCTCCATATAAGAAACACCTTTACCTTTTACCGTCTTCATAATGATTGCTGTAGGCATACCTTTGGTTTCTCTTGCTTCTTTTAATGCAGCCGCAATTTCTTCAAAATTGTGACCATCAATGTTGATTACATGGAAATTGAATGCCTCAAACTTCTTATCAATTGGATAAGGTGAGCATACATCTGCAATATTACCATCAATCTGTAAACCATTATTGTCTACTACAACTACTAAATTGTCTAATTTACGATGTCCTGCAAACATAGCAGCTTCCCATACCTGACCTTCTTGGATTTCACCATCACCAAGTAAAGTATAAGTTCTATAATCTTTACCATCTAATTTAGCAGCTAATGCCATACCTACAGCCGCTGAAATACCCTGTCCTAAAGAACCTGATGACATATCAACTCCAGGAATATGTTTCATATCTGGATGTCCTTGTAAATAAGAACCGATATGACGAAGAGTCTTTAAATCTTCTACTGGGAAGAATCCCTTCTGTGCTAAAGTTGAATAATATGCAGGAGCTACATGACCTTTTGAAAGTACAAAACGGTCTCTATCTTCTTTTTTAGGGTTTTTAGGGTCTACATTCATTTCTTCAAAATATAAATAAGTGAAGAAATCTGCGGATGATAAAGAACCACCTGGATGTCCAGCTTTTGCATTATAAACACCTTCGATGATACCTTTACGCACCTCATTTGCAATCTTTTTAAGTTCTAGCGTATTCATTTTTTCCTCCTAAATTGAAAATGTACATAAAATACTCATTTAGTATACATAATTTTATCCATACTGTCTATAGCAAATTGTTTACTATTCTCGAACTAATAAGCTCTTACCTGTCATTTCCTTAGGCTGTTTCATACCCATGATATCAATTAAAGTAGGAACGATATCAGCAAGGCATCCACCTTCTCTTAACTTAGCTCCCTTAGGACCATTTACTAAGATAAATGGTACAGGATTAGTTGTATGAGCAGTGTGAGGAGCACCTGTTACATAGTCTCTTAACTGTTCTGCATTACCATGGTCTGCACAAATAAACATCGTTCCATCTACACTTTCTAAAGCTTCTACTGCACGACCTACACATTCGTCTACTGTTTCTACTGCTTTAATTGCAGCTTCTTCAATACCGGTATGACCAACCATATCAGGGTTTGCAAAGTTAATAATGATGACATCGTATTTATCCGATTTGATTGCATCTACTAATTTATCACAAACTGCTGGTGCACTCATTTCTGGCTGTAAATCATAGGTTGCAACCTTAGGAGATTTTACTAAAATTCTTTCTTCACCAGCATTTGGTTCTTCTACACCACCATTAAAGAAGAAGGTAACGTGAGCATATTTTTCTGTTTCTGCAATTCTTGCCTGTGTCATATTGTTAGCAGCTAAGAATTCACCAAATGTATTAGTAATAGAAACTTTCTTAAATGCAATGCTCTTATTAGGAATAGTTACATCATATTCTGTAAAGCATACATAATCTAAATCTAAACGTTTTTCTCTTGTAAATCCATCAAAATCATCTGCACAGAAAGCTCTTGTAATTTCTCTTGCTCTATCAGGACGGAAGTTAAAGAATACAACAGAGTCTTTGTCTTTTACCGTTGCTACTGGTTTGCCATCTTCCATTACTACGAAAGGAAGAACGAATTCATCAGTCTTTCCATCATCATAAGAAGCCTGAACACCTGCAACTGCATCACTTTGTTCTACACCTTTACCTTCTGTAAGTGCACGATAAGCTAATTCTACACGATCCCAACGGTTATCTCTATCCATTGCATAGTAACGTCCCATAACAGAGGCAACTTTACCTACGCCAATTTTAGCCATTTCATCTACTAACTGCTGTACATAATCTTTACCTGAAGCTGGTGGAGTATCTCTACCATCTAAGAAGCAGTGTACATAAACTTTTTCTAAGCCTTCTCTTTTAGCCATTTCAAGTAATGCATATAAATGAGTATTATGGCTGTGTACACCACCATCAGATAATAATCCCCATGCATGAAGTGCAGAATCATTCTCCTTACAGTTATTAATTGCATCTAATAATGCTTCGTTTTTAAAGAAATCACCATCTTCGATTTCTTTTGTAATACGAGTAAGTTCCTGATATACAATACGTCCAGCACCCATGTTTAAATGGCCTACTTCTGAATTACCCATTTGTCCATCTGGAAGACCTACAGCAAGTCCACTTGCATAACCTTTAACAAAAGGGCAAGTAGCCATTAATTTATCCATTACTGGAGTATTTGCCATTGCAACAGCGTTGTGTTCTTTAATATCATTTAATCCATATCCATCTAAAATCATTAATACGGTTGGTTTTTTACTCATAATTTATAATTTATCCTTTCTACCTAAAACTAAGTACACCTCCCTCATTCGAGGGAGGTGCATAATACATAATCTCTATATTATTTGTAGTTTACAATCTTACCAAAATCTGGTTTTAAAGAAGCACCACCAACTAAGCCACCATCGATATCTGGCATAGCAAATAATTCTGGAGCACTTGCAGCAGAAACGCTTCCGCCGTACTGAATACGAATTGCAGCAGCTGTATCTGTATCATAGATTTCAGCGATGCAATCACGGATTGCTTTACAAACTTCCTGAGCCTGTTCTTTTGTTGCAACTTTACCAGTTCCGATTGCCCAGATTGGTTCGTAAGCGATAACTGCTGTAGCAGCCTGTGCTGCACTTACGCCTAAGAAAGCAACTTTAATCTGCTGACGAATGAAATCAATTGTAACACCCTGTTCTCTCTGTGCTAAGGATTCGCCACAGCAGATAATAGGAGTAATACCATGTTCGAAAGCTTTTAATACTTTTTTGTTAACCGTTTCATCTGTTTCAGCAAAGTATTCTCTTCTTTCAGAATGTCCAAGTACTACATATTTAACACCAGCATCTGTTAACATTGCGGGAGAGATTTCACCAGTGTATGCACCACTTTCTTCAAAGTACATATTTTCAGCACCAATGTTGATGTTGCTGCCTTTTGCAGCTTCCATACAAGGGATAATATCAATAGCAGGAACGCAGAATACTACGTCTACTTCTTCATTTACTACTAAAGGTTTTAATTCATTTACTAAAGCAACTGCCTGACTTGGAGTCATGTTCATTTTCCAGTTACCAGCAATAATTTTCTTACGCATAATTCGTTCTCCTCTAATCTTATTTATCGTTGATTGCAGCTACACCTGGAAGTTCTTTACCTTCTAAGAATTCCATAGAAGCTCCACCACCTGTAGAGATGTGAGACATCTTATCGCCAAATCCTAACTGATTAACAGCAGCTGCTGAATCACCACCACCGATGATAGTAGTTGCATCTAAGTTAGCTAATACTTTTGCTACTTCTACAGTACCTTTTGCAAAGTTAGGCATTTCAAATACACCCATAGGTCCGTTCCATACAACAGTCTTTGCATCTTTTAAAGCTTCTGCATATAAAGCAGCAGTCTTAGGTCCGATATCAACGCCCATTTCATCATCAGCCATACCACCTTCGCATACACGAGAAGGAGCATCGTTGTTGAATTCTTTAACAACTACGTCATCAACAGGAGTTAACATCTTAACGCCTTTTTCTTCTGCTTTCTTTAACATCTTAGCAGCATAATCTAAATAATCATCTTCTACTAAAGATTTACCAACGTTTACACCCTGAGATTTAGCGAAGGTATAAGCCATACCACCACCAATGATTAAGATGTCAACTTTGTCTAATAAGTTTTCGATAACAGAAATCTTAGAAGAAACTTTAGAACCACCTAAAATAGCTGCGAAAGGTCTATTAGGGTTGTTTACCGCATTTCCTAAGAATTCGATTTCTTTTTGCATTAAATAACCTACTGCACTAGTCTTGATGTATTCAGTTACACCAACTGTAGAGCAGTGAGCACGGTGAGCAGTACCGAAAGCATCATTTACAAATACTTCTGCTAAAGAAGCTAATTCTTTACTGAATTCTTCACCATTCTTAGTTTCTTCTTTACGATATCTTGTATTCTGAAGTAATACAACATCTCCATCGTTCATAGCTGCAACAGCTGCTTTTGCATTTTCACCAACAACGTTGTCATCAGCTGCAAATTTAACTTCCTGTCCTAATAATTCAGATAAACGAACAGCTACAGGAGCTAAAGATAATTCTGGTTTTGGTTCTCCCTTAGGTTTTCCAAGATGAGAGCAAAGAATTACTTTACCACCATCAGCGATTAATTTCTTGATAGTTGGAAGAGCTGCTACTAAACGAGTTTCGTCAGTAATTTTGCCATCTTTTAAAGGCACGTTGAAATCACAACGGCAAAGAACTTTTAAGCCTTTTACATTAATATCATCTACTGTTTTTTTATTTAACATTGTATAATCTCCTCAAAACAAATAAAGGGATGTTCCTTCCAAGCGGAAAGAACCGCAGGTAGAAACACCCCTTAATTTTAACATAATTCTAAATTATCTACGAATGATACTTAAGCTAATTCAGCAAAGTATTTGATTGTTCTTACCATCTGGCTTGTGTAAGAGTTTTCGTTGTCATACCATGAAACAACCTGTACTTCATATAAATCATCAGCAACTTTAGCTACCATAGTCTGAGTTGCATCGAATAATGAACCATAAGTGATACCTACGATATCAGAAGATACTAAAGGTTCTTCTGAGTAACCGAATGACTGGCTAGCTGCTGCTTTCATAGCTGCGTTAATGCCTTCAACAGTTACATCATTACCTTTGCAAACTGCAACTAAGATAGTTGTAGAACCGGTAGGTACAGGAACACGCTGTGCAGAACCGATTAATTTTCCGTTTAATTCAGGAATTACTAAACCGATTGCTTTAGCTGCACCAGTGCTGTTAGGAACGATGTTAACAGCTGCTGCACGAGCTCTTCTTAAATCACCTTTTCTGTGAGGTCCGTCTAATACCATCTGATCACCAGTGTAAGCATGGATAGTAGACATGATACCACTCTGAATTGGAGCGTAATCATTTAATGCTTTTGCCATAGGAGCTAAGCAGTTTGTAGTACAAGATGCAGCAGAGATGATCTTAACATCTGGAGTTAAAACATCCTGGTTTACACCATAAACTACTGTAGGAAGATCGTTACCAGCTGGAGCAGAGATAACTACTTTCTTAGCACCTGCTGTGATATGAGCTTCTGCTTTTGCTTTGCTTGTGTAGAATCCAGTACATTCTAATACTACATCAACACCGATTTCTCCCCAAGGAAGTTTAGAAGCATCTGCTTCTGCATAGATAGTGATTTCTTTACCATCTACAACGATTGAGCTTTCTTTAGCTTCTACAGTATCAGCTAATGCATATTTACCCTGAGATGAATCATATTTTAATAAGTGAGCTAACATAGCAGGTTTTGTTAAGTCGTTGATTGCAACTACTTCATATCCTTCTGCACCAAACATCTGTCTGAAAGCTAAACGACCAATACGACCAAAACCATTAATTGCAACTTTAACTGCCATTTTACAAGTCCTCCTAAATTGTAATAAAACTTAAAACTTTAATAAATAACTTTTACATGGGAATAAGTTATTTGTATCTAGCTTGCTATAAAAAACCTTCGTAAAATCTTGGGGTCACTCCAAATTTTCGATTTCTCTATTCGCAAGCATCTGTATAATATTGTACACATTTTAAAGCAAAAATACAAGTCAAATTTTTTTCCAAATATCGCTAAACTTTTATCAAAAATGACGAATCTTTAAGTTAGCCTATAGTAAATTATCTGTATTTTTGTAAAGAATATTCTTATGATTTCTTTTTTTGGTCGATATCTGTGGATATTCAACAAATATCGTTATTAAATTAACACTCTTTTATCAAAAATTTTTATGTACTTTTTTTCAAAAAACCTTTATCATAGAGTTAATAATAAAGAATGAGGTGATTTTATGTATACTGATTGTCACGTACACACTGTATTTTCTAGCGATTCCTCTACTTTAATACCAAGACAAATCGATCGTGCAATCGAACTTGGAATGAAGAGAATCTATATTACAGACCATCAAGACTTTGATTTTCCTGAGAAAAAATACGGAATGTCTTTTGTCTTTGATACACAGTCTTATTTTGAAAAATTAAAAGAAATACAAAAAGCAGCAAAAGGTCAAATCGAAGTTTTAATCGGTGTAGAACTTGGACTTCGTCCTCATCTTGTGGACAAGTTAAAAACCTATACTGCTTCCTATCCTTTTGATTATGTCATTGGCTCTGTTCATATCGTTCGTGATATTGACCCCTATTATCCTGAATTTTATAAAGGTCGCACAGAAAAGGAAGCTTACCTTGAGTACTTTGAAACCATGCTTGAAAATGTCAAGTTACATCATGACTTTGATGCACTTGGTCATCTAGATTATGTCGTAAGATATGGTCCAAATACCAATAAATATTATTCTTATTCTGCTTATTCGGATGTTATTGATGAAATTTTAAAGGTAATTATCGAAAAGCAAATCGCACTTGAAGTAAATACCGCTGGCATCAAATATGGACTCGGTCATACAAATCCTCATCCTGATGTTATCAAACGCTATCTTGAACTTGGTGGGGAAATGGTCGTACTAGGTTCCGATGCTCATGAACCTAAGCACCTAGGTTATGCATTCCCTGAAATGAAGGATTTCTTAGCATCTTGTGGTGTAAAATATCTTACAAACTTCAAAAAGCGAAAACCTGAGATCATAAAAATTTAAAAAAGGAGAAATTATGGCAACTGTAATATTAAAAAAAGGTCAAGGCCGTACGTTAAAATCTGGCGGTCTATGGATTTATGATAATGAAATTGATAAAATTGAGGGAGATTTTGAAAACGGTGATTTAATTGAGATTGCAGACTTTGATGGATATTTTTTAGGTCAAGGTTTTATTAATACGAAATCGAAAATCACTGTACGTCTTCTTACTAGATTAAAAGATGTAACGATTAACCAAGCATTCTTTGATAATCGTATTAGAAGATGTTGGGAATATCGTAAATCAGTCGTAGATACCCAAAGCTGTCGTCTTGTTTTTGGTGAAGCAGATTATCTTCCAGGTATTGTTATCGATAAATTTTCCGATGTTTTAGTCGTTGAATCGTTAGCACTTGGAATTGATCGATTAAAACCAATGATTGTAGAAGCTTGCAAGAAGGTATTATCCGAAGATGGTGTCTATATTCGTGGTGTTTATGAACGAAGTGATGCAAAGGTTCGCCTTTTAGAAGGCATGGAACGCTTTAAAGGATTTATTGGTGAACCTTTCGATACCAAAGTAGAAATTGTAGAAAATAATGTCCACTATTTTGTAGATATTGAAGATGGTCAAAAAACAGGATTTTTCCTAGACCAAAAACTAAATCGTAAGGCTATTGGTAGACTTTGTAAAGGAAAACGAGTACTAGACTGCTTCACTCATACGGGTTCTTTTGCTTTAAATGCTGGAATTAACGGTGCAACAGAAGTACTTGGCGTTGATGCATCAGAACTAGGCGTTGAACAAGCAAGAGAAAATGCCAAATTAAATCGACTTTCTAGCGTAGTAAAATTTACTTGTGCCGATGTATTTGAACTTTTACCACAATTAGAAGAACAAGGTGAAAAATATGATGTCGTTATCTTAGATCCACCTGCTTTTACCAAATCTAGAAGTTCTATTAAAAATGCAACAAAAGGCTATCGTGAAATCAATTTACGTGGTATGAAACTTGTAAAAGATGGTGGATTTTTAGCTACTTGTTCTTGTTCTCATTTTATGGACCCAGAACTTTTTGCTAAAACCATCAAAGAAGCTGCTAGAGGCGCTCATAAGGAGCTTCGCCAAGTCGAATTTCACACCCAAGCTCCCGACCATCCAATTCTTTGGTCTTCTAATGAGTCTTATTATTTAAAATTTTATATCTTCCAAGTATGTGACAGATGCTAACGCAAAAAGGAGCGTATCCAATTAATTGGACACGCTCCTTTTTACTATACTCTACTATATCCAACAGCGCCTGAGCTACCTGCTGAATCGATTGTCGAAATTTTTACACCACTTGATGGATTTGCTGCATGAACAACCTTACCACCACCAATATAAATTGCTACATGGTTAATACTACTTGTGCTTCCACCATAGAAAATCAAGTCTCCTGGCTGTAAATCTGCACGAGAAATATGTGAAGTGCAATTATACTGTGCTTGTGCATTGTGAGGAAGACTTCTTCCACCAGCCTTCTTATAAGACCACATTACTAAACCACTACAGTCAAAAATACTTGGACCAGATGCACCCCATACATAGCTGCATCCAACTCTTGTCAGTGCGTATTCTACTGCAGTTCCTGCTTTAATATCGATATCCTTTACTACTAATTTCTTCGTATCAATCTTCATTACTACAGAAGAGTCTGATTTAATTGGTTCTGCCCCTTCTTCTTTTGCATTCTTATACGCAGTAATTCGATAGTAATAGGTTGACTTTGGCTCTAGTCCACTATCAGTATAAGTCATCTTCTCTAAATCGGTATAATCGGCAATCTGTTCAAAGTTCTCATCAGAACCCTTACTTCTCTCGATATAATATCCATTAGCTCCCTCAACTGTCTTTAGCTTTAATTGAACAGTAGAAGAAGTAATATTCGCAGATTCTAATGCATCTGGAATCTCTAGTGTTGGAATACCAATACCGATATCGGATTTTTCACCCTTTGCCGTAATCTTCTTTGATTTTCTAAGAGCACGAACCTTGTAATAATACGTCGTACCAGTTTCTAATTCATCATCAATATATGTATTCTCTTTTACCTTAGCAAGACTTTCATACTTACCATCGGCTGTATCGCTACGAAGTACTTGATAAGAAGTTGCACCCTTAACATCGTCCCATTTTAGCGTAAGACTCTTATAGCTACTTGACTCAACCGTAAGATTTTCAACTTGGTCTAAGCTTGTCTTAACTTCCATTACATCAGATTCTTCACCAACTTTTAATTTACCATTTAAAATCTTGCAGGCTTGAACCTTTACATAATATTTCTTACCTGTTACAAGCTTTGATAAAGTTGTTTTACATTTAATTTCTTTATCTGATGCCTTATCATCAACCTTAGTTACACCAATTCTTTTAACTACTTTGAACTCTTCCTCCTTCTTACTCGATAAATAAACAATATATCCATCGGCTCCGCCAGTTTCATTCCAAGTAATCTTCATCTTACTATAGCTTTTTTGTTTCGTCTTTACTCCATCTACTTGTGCTAGATTTGGAATTACATTTAAAGCAAAAGACTGTTCACCTGTTACAATTGTGCCTTCAATATTATTAAAGGCTGCAATCTTATAATAGTAACGATGACCCATCTTTAAATTAGTATCTGTATAAATACCAGTCTTACCATCTGTCTGACCAATTTTAACAAATTCTCCATCTGTTTCATCGGCTCGATAAACATAATATCCTGTTACATTACCTAATGCCAACCAGTTTAAACTGATTGTATTATAAGAGACGGATGCTGCACTAATTAATGCTGCTCGTCTTGGTTTATTTGTAACATTTTGTGCAGCACTCGTCTCAGACGGTGCTGCATAAACAGAAGTTCCTGTCGCTAATATGCTCATTGATAAAAAACAGGCACATCCTATAATTTTAACCTTTCTTAATTTCATCTATCTCCACCCTTAATCATCTTATACTTTACATAATGTTTCTCTTTCAGTATAAACGTTTAAATTTCAAATTTCAAGAGCCTCTAAGATTTAAATTATGAAAACTTTGTGAACTTCTACATTAATCCGTGTTCTTCTAACCAATCACTAAGTAATCTCTTCTTATTCTGAATCTTCTTTGCACGAATATTAAATAATAAAATGGTAAGTAATGAGAAGACTACGGTGATTCCTAGTAATACATAAACAGTTGTTGCAATACTTTCGCCACCACAAATGGTACTTCTAAATGCATCTACTGTATAAGTAAATGGTAAATATGGATGAATCTTTTCTACAAATGGCCATGAAAGCTGAACTGGATAAGTACCAGCGGAACCTGCTAACTGAAGAACCATAAATACTAACATCAAGAAGCTTCCTACTTTACCAATACATGCATTGAAGAAATACATTAATGACATAAATGCTACACCTGCAAGGCAAGCAACTACTACGGTCTTACCAAGCTCAATTGGATTAAATCCAATAACAAAATGAAGGATACCTACCATTGCAATTGCCATACCGATTGCTAATGGATAAGTAACAGAAGCTTTACTTAACCACCAAGAAAAACCTGATTTTAATTTACCCTTGTACTGAATAATTGGATACATGATTGAGAATGCAAGACAACCTACCCAAAGTCCAACAGACATCATATAAGCTGCCATACCATGACCATTATTCCATACTGTAGTAATCTGTGTTTCATCTGTTTCTACAGGATCTGAGAACATGTCAATCGAAGCATCGGAAGCTTTATTATCACGTACTTCTTTTCCACCATCTGCTAAACTTGTAGAAAGTGTATTGGTACCATCTTTTAAGTCTGTTAAGCCATCTCCTAGCTCCTTAGAACCATCATAAAGCTTACCAGAACCATCACTAATCTGCTCTGCTCCATCTGTTAACTGACCTGCTCCATCATTTAAACTCTTATTGTTACTTACTAATTCTTTTGTACCATCTTTTAATGTATTGATACCAGATAATAAGCTAAATGTACCATCTTTTAGACTTACACTACCATCTTTTAACTGGTCAACACCATCTGCTAAGGTTCCAGCACCGCTAACAGCACTATCAATACCATCTGCTAATGCAGCAGTACCATCTTTTACACTCTTAGCACCACTATCTAATTGTTTTGCACCAGATGATAGAGAACCAGCTCCATCATCAACCTGTTTTGTACCATCTTTTAGGCTCTTTGCTCCACTATCTAATTGTTTTGCACCGGCTGCTAAGCTACCTGCTCCTTCATCTGCGGATTTAATTCCTGCTGCTAAAGTTCCTGCACCAGTATCAACTTGTTTTGCACCAGCTGCTAAAGAAGCGGCACCATCGTCTGCGGATTTAATTCCCGTTGCTAAAGTTCCTGCACCATCATCGACCTGTTTTGCACCACTTACAAGAGAAGTTGCACCATCATCGACTTCATCAATACCATCTGCTAAGCTATCGACACCAGCAACTAAACCAGGATTTTCTTTCGTTCCATCACCATTAATTCCAGCTTCTAATTGATTAATACCAGCAACTAATGTTGGAGCCTGTTTATTTAACTTATCTGCTCCAGTGGTTAAATCTGCTACACCTTTTTTCAATGTTGGAAGTGATTTAACTACTCCAGTAAGTCCACTTGTACCCTTATTTAATGCTGTCGCAGTTGAATTGATTTCTTTTAATCCCTTTAATTGTTCTTTATGTCCATCAATTATCTGTTTTAAATTTTTTGCAGTATCTGAATCAGCATCTAAATTTTTATAAACTTGCTCTAAAGCTGCTAATTCTGCTTCAGAAGCACTTACTAAACCCTTAGAACCTGTTTCTATTCCACTAAGTCCCTTTTCTAAACCGCTAACAGCTGTTGACAAGTTATCTGTATCTACTGCACTTAAAGTATTATTAATATCATTTAATCCTTTATCTAATTCAGCAACACCTGCTTCAAGACCTGGATTTTCCTCTGTTCCATCACCATTTACACCAGAATATAAATCGGTAATACCTTTTGATAATTTTGCTACGCCTGTCTTTAAATCACTAGCTCCACTACTTAACTGACTGGTTCCATCCTTTAAGTCACTAGCTCCACTACTTAACTGACTGGTTCCACTCTTTAAACTAGTTGCTCCCGTATTTAACTGACTCGTTCCGTCTTTTAAGCTACTTGCTCCACTACTTAAAGAAGCTGTTCCACTCTTTAAGCTAGTTGCTCCTGTGTTTAACTGACTCGTTCCGTCTTTTAAGCTATTTGCTCCACTACTAAGTGTAGCAGTACCATCTTTTAAATCACTAGCTCCACTCTTTAACTGGCTCGTGCCATCTTTTAAAGTCTTTGCACCGTCTTTTAAACTCTTTGTACCATCTTTTAATGTAACCGTACCATCCTTTAACTGACTAGCACCATCTTGTAGTTGACCAGCACCTGACTGCAGCGAAGCAACACCTGTTTTTAAGCTAACCATGCCATCTTTTAAAGTCTTTGCACCATCATCTAACTGACCAGCACCTGACTGTAACTGAGTGGCACCATCATCGACTTGAACAACACCATCGGTATAATCCTTAACACCATCAGTCAAGGCCTTACTACCATCTACAAACTCAACACTACTATCTACAAGAGTCTTAAGACCATCGGTAACCTGATCATTACCGTCTATTAATTTGTCTTCACCATCTAACATTTCACCAGTTCCATCTACAGCATCGTCAAATCCATCTGCAATGGTATCTAATTTATCAAATACATTTTCTGTATAAGTTTTTGTAACCTCAGATGCCAAACTAGATTTAATCTTAGAAGCCGCTGTAGCACTTAATTTACTTGCTACATAGTTCGTTCCTGGATTAATTTCATATTGTAATACTAATTTCTGTGGATTTTTATCCATAAGTGTAGAAGCATTCTTTGAAAAATTCTCTGGAATGGTTACTACCATATAATATGTACCCTTCTTTAATCCTTCTTGTGCATCCGCTTCACTAACAAAATGAAATTCTAACTCATCATTGTCTTTCAAATTATCAACCAAATCATCCCCAACTTGAAGTTCTTGGTCTTCATACTTTACATGCTTATCGTTGTTTACGACTGCTACTGGTAAATGGTCGACACTTCCGTATGGATCCCACATAGATGCAAGAAATAATGTCGCATAAATACTTGGGATTACTAAAATTGCCACCATAACAATTAGTAACATCTTATTATGAAATAAGCTCTTCCATTCTTCTTTTACCATAAGACTTTCTTCCTTTCGTTTAATCTAGTAAACATTATTCCATCTATTTATAGATTTATTCTCTAATAATAGATAAAGTGTTGTTTTTTTCTGCAAAATATATTATAATAGCCTTATGGATATTTAGCAACCATTAAGTTAAATTTATTTTGTTGTTTAATAGATATTTTTATGTAATTTGTCTATTAAATTTAGAAGGGGATTTATTTATGAACACAGAAAAAAAAGTTGACCGTCGTATTAGAAAGACAAAGACTCAACTTCAAAAGGGGCTTTTAACCTTACTAAAGAAAAAAAGTTTAAAAGATATTACAATTAAAGAACTTGTAGATGAGGTAGATATCAATCGTTCTACGTTTTATCTACACTATTCGGATATCTATCAAATTATGGACGAGAT
>CABUZU010000013.1 GCA_902496125.1 uncultured Lachnospiraceae bacterium | reverse complement strand
TCAATGACCCTTGTTTGAATAATTTCAATATCGCTTTTACTGCCTACAATAATATCAGCTATTATCCCTTGGTATTGTTTCTTTGCTTCATCCATTTTTCCATTTTTTAAATTAGAGATAAACTCCTTTTCCTTTGATAATGAATAGATAAATGGATTTTCTTCTAACTGTGCCTGTAATTGTTTGCGGTTACTAATTTCTTCTGATAATAATGCCTGTTGATGTGCAAGTTCTTGTGAATGTTTAAAGCTCTCCCATCCTGATTTCATAATATAGTTTGCCACTACATATAACATATAAGAAGCTGCTTGCACTTTTTCTCCAGAAACAACTGGCAGCTTCTTAACTGCTTGAAAAAGCTCTTTAAAATCGGATGTCAAGCTCTTATTCATTTCCCTAAGTTCAATCCAGAAAAATTCCTCTGGTTCCCACATCAAAACCTGCCCACAAATAATGGTTCCTAAATGTTCTCCATTTACAATAATCGGAGCTGCCCATTCAATAAGTCCTGATGGACAACGAAAGATATACGGCTCTCCAAAAAGAGCGGCCTGCCTACCCGCTCTTTTATAAGCTTCTTGACAACGTGTCAGTCCATTTTCAAAACTATAAATAATTTTACAAAATTCACAACATTTTGCATTATCCTTTCTTGAGAAAATAGAGCGTCCATCCACATCTGCAATATTCGCTGTAAGTCCAGTTGTCGTTGTAAATGCATCTAGTATTTCTTTTAGCGTACTAACCTCGACAAAGTTTAATAACTTCTTTCGACTAGACTCCATTTGTTCTTGTTCCATATACCTTACCCCCTCATAGTAAAAATATATATGTGCAACTTAACTATATAGGACAATTTTAACCTATTTTTATAAAAATATCTATATATTTTCAAAAATTTTTAATAGTATTTTTTTGTCATAAAAAAAGAACTGGTATAAAATTGCACCAGTTCTTTACTATTTAATATTTTAATATCCTAACATGGAATCATATAACTGTTCATACTTTCTTGCTGAATTTGCCCAAGAATAATCCACTCTCATTGCACGTTCAGCAATGGTATTCCAATCTCTTCTCTTGTCAAAATAAATATGTTTTGCATAATCTACAACATGGAGCATCTCGTGTGCGTTATAATTCGCAAAAGAGAAGCCTGTTCCTGTATTTTCATATTCATTATATGGCCATACCGTATCCTTAAGTCCACCGGTTTCACGAACAATTGGAACCGTTCCATAACGAAGACTCATTAACTGGCTCAGTCCACAAGGCTCAAATAGTGATGGCATTAAGAACGCATCTGCTGCTGCATAGATTTTATGTGATAACTCTTCGGAATAATAAATATTAGCAGAAACTTTACCACGGTATTTATCTGCATAATAACGGAACATGCTTTCATATTTAGGATCACCTGTTCCTAATATTACCATCTGAGTTTCTCCCCAGCAAAGCTGTTCCATTACACAAGCAATTAAATCAAAACCTTTCTGGTCTGTCAAACGAGAAACAATACCAATCATAAAGCGTTTATCATTTACTTCGAGTCCTAATTCTTTTTGAAGAGCTACTTTGTTTTTCTTCTTATTAGTACGGAAGTTTTCTGCATTGTAATTTTTAGCAATATGTGGGTCTGTCTCTGGATTAAAATCGGTATAGTCAATACCATTTACAATACCTACTAAATCATTTTCTCTTGCACGAATTAATCCATCCATCTTCTCACCATAGAATGGTGTCTTAATTTCTTGTGCATAGGATTCACTAACGGTAGTGATTTTATCTGCGTAAACGATTCCACCTTTTAATAAATTACCATCTCCATAAGCTTCCATCTTATCTGGTGTAAAATAATAATCAGATAATCCAGTAAACTGTTTGATAACTGGTAGACTCCATACACCTTGGAATTTTAGATTGTGAATGGTGATGACACTCTTCATGTCCCAGAAAAATTCTCCACCTCTAAAACTATCCTTTAATAACACTGGAACTAAACCGCTCTGCCAATCGTGACAGTGTACAATCTGAGGTTTAAATCCAATAACTGGAAGTGCAGAAAGTGCTGCACGACAGAAGAAGCAGAATTTCTCCAAATCTCTAAACCAATCGCCATAAGGTTTATCTCCTGTGAAATATTCCTCATTGTCAATAAAATAATAGGTTACGCCTTCATAAATGGTATGAAGAATCCCTACATAACGGTCACGACCATTATAATTCATGTAGAAATGATTTAAATATTCTAAGCGGTCTTTAAATTCAGGCTTCATGCATGAATACTTGGGGAGGATTACACGCACGTCATAAAACTGCTTGTTAAAATACTTCGGTAAAGAACCAGCAACGTCTGCTAATCCTCCTGTTTTAATAAATGGAACTGCTTCTGATGTAACAAATAAAATACTCTTCATTGTTAATTTCTCGCACCTTTCTAAAGTAATGTATGGATTAATCATACCAGTAATTAACAAATTTTGCAACTATAATTACTTTAGAAACTTCTTCTTTAGTCTTTAAATACTGGTTTTAATAAAATTGGTGTAATAATTGTTGTAATTACTACTACAATGACAACAGGTCCCATTAGTGTACTTCCCATAAGACCTAAGGCTTCACCTTTACTAGCTACAATTAATGCAACCTCACCTCTTGATATCATACCAACACCAATTTGTAACGACTCTTTATTCGTATACTTGCAAAGCTTTGCACCAAGTCCGCAACCAATCATCTTCGTAACAATCGCAATTACCGTTAAGATTACTGCAAATGCAACAATTGTAATATTCATATCTGGAAGTACAACCTTTAAACCAATACTTGCAAAGAAGATTGGTGATAAATATAAATAAGAAACTACATTGAATCTTTCCATTAAATATTCTTCTTCTTTTGTCATAGAAAGAATCATACCTGCAATATAAGCACCGGTAATATCGGCTACGCCAAAGAATTCTTCTGCAATATAAGCCATAACTAAACAGAATACAAATGCAATAATCGTATGTCTTTGTAATCCACGGTCTGATTTGCTAGTCCATTTTGTAAAGAATTTAAAGAATGCAAATCCTGCAACACCTGCAAATACAAAGAATGCAACAATCTTTAATAATACAACACCGATATTAACACTGCTATCAGCCATACTTGTGATAATGGTTAATGCAATAATACCTAAAATATCATCAATTACAGCAGCACCTAAAATCGTACTACCTGCATGAGTTTTTAATTTGCCAAGTTCTTTTAATGTTTCAACAGTAATGCTTACTGAAGTTGCAGTAAGAATTACACCAATGAAAATATTTTGTAATAGAATACTGCTTGTCGCATCGGATTCAATCATACCAGGACGATTAAAGAAATATGCTACCGCAAATCCACCAATTAATGGAACAATAACACCTAAGGTTGCGATAATCAACGATGCTTTTCCTGAATTTTTTAATTCATCTACATCGGTTTCCATACCAGCACAGAACATTAAAACGATAACACCAATTTCCGCTGATGAATGAATAAAGTCTGTCTGTGAAATGATATTAAACATACCTGGTCCTAAAATAAGTCCAGCTAACAAGGCACCTACTACTTGTGGCATTTGAAGTCTTCTAGTAAGAAGTCCTAAGATTTTTGTACTAAATAAGATAAGAGCAAGGTCTAATAAAAATTTGTAAGTTTCCATTATAATTTCCTCCTTTAATTAAATAGATGATTTATATATCTAAAACTTGGCTATTTTTCTCTAGCAATACGATATCCCACTCCAAGCTCATTAGTAATATATTTATTTTCGCCTGGCTTTTCACCTAGCTTTTTTCTGATATTTGCCATATTTACTTGAAGCTTTTTTACACTGCCTTCACCAGCCCAGTTCCAAATATTCTTAATAATTTCAGAATATGTCATTACTCGTCCTGCATGTTCTGCTAAAAGGGCCATAATGTTGTATTCTGTTTGGGTTAGTTTTACTTCTTTCTCATTTACAAAAATTTGTCTTTGATCATAATCAATCGTTAGTCCATTTAATTCAAATTTATCATGAATCGAATGAATTGCTGACTGTTGATGGCTAATTCGTAAATTAGCTCGAATTCTTGCTTGAAGTTCCACCATACTAAACGGTTTTGTAACAAAATCATTTGCCCCTAAATCTAATGCCTCTACCTTCTCATTTTCTGCAGTACGAGCAGAAAGAACGATAATCGGTATAATAGAAGATTCTCTAACCTTTTGAATTAAACGGTTTCCATCTCCATCAGGTAATCCCAAATCCAAAATAATTAAATCCGGACAATACGATAAAAACATCATTTCTCCTTCTTTTAATGTATATGCCAAAAATACCTGATAGTCACTTGCTTCTAAATCGGTTTTTACAAAATTAGAAATTGTCTTTTCATCTTCTACCACTAAAATTTTAGATTTATTGCTCATCTTGTTCCTCCTCCAGTTTTAATGTAAACTGAACTTCGCATCCACCTGACTTTCGATCTTCTACATACATCCTTCCTCCATGTGCTTCAACAATGGAATTACATACGGTAAGTCCAATACCCATTCCATGTTTTTTCCCATCAATTGGAATTTCTTCTGTCAATGACGAATCCATTCCGCATCCATCATCTATAATTTTAAATATAACTTGATTATCTTTCCTTACTACTTGTAACGATATCTTCGTCATACCCTTTGCATACTGAATAGCATTTTGAATTAAATTAAGTATTACTTGTTCAATTAACATTGGGTCCATAGGAATTGTAATAAATTCATCTGGTAACTCTAATTCAATTTTACAATTCGGATATCTTTTTTTCGTCTTCCTTAAAACACTGTCAATTAACTCTTCTAAAACAACAGGTATTTTAATTAATTCGACTTTTCCTTCTTGATTAATTCTCGTTACCGATAATAAATTTTCTACCATTCGAATCAGCCATTCGGAATCATCTTGGATTCCTTTTATTAGTTCAAACTGCTGCTCTTTTGAAAGCTTATCTTTATTTTTAAGTAAAACAGAACTTGAACCATAAATACCGGTTAATGGTGTTCGAAGGTCATGAGAAACTGCACGAAGTAAGTTTGCCCTTATTTTCTCTCTTTCACTTTCAAGTCTTATCCTTCGGTTTTCTTTAATCTGGGTCGTCATTGCCCCTGTCATAATGGCAATTGCTAACATAATTAAAATTGTAATAATGTCATCGGACAATCTATCTTGAAGCTGATTTGAATAAGGAGTAAAAATAAAGTTAAATACACATACTCCAATAAATGATGCAACCGCTCCATAGGCATACCCATCTGTAAATCTAGAAATCAAAAAAATTGCTAGTGAAAGCAATGCTGCAACTAATGGACCTGCATTAAAGAATCTATCAAAAATCAAGGTTCCTAGCAAAAATGCGATTAAAATAAAACTGGTTATTCCTATATTTTTTAATCTTGAACGGAATAAATTCATTGTCCACCCCCTGCCCTTGCAGATTATAGCACGTTCTTGGTAAAGATTCGGTAAAGATTTAAAAAAGTCAAAAAAGCGTGTAAACCTACACGCTTTTTTGTTAGCTAAAAACTACATCTTCTTAATTCTTTCAATTGCTGCTACTGTATTTTCATAAGTGTTAAATGCAGTCAGTCTTAAATATCCTTCTCCACTAGGTCCAAATCCTGCACCTGGAGTACTTACAATATTTGCTTTATCTAATAAGTAATCAAAGAAATCCCAAGATGGCATATTATTTGGTGTCTTAACCCAAATATAAGGAGCATTTACACCACCAAATACTTCATAACCACAATCTTTAAGTCCTTCATAAATCACTTTTGCATTTTGTTTATAGTAGGCAACCTGCTTTTTAAGCTGTTCTTTACCTTCTTTCGAATAAACCGCTTCACCAGCTCTTTGAATAATATAAGGAGCTCCATTGTATTTAGTTCCATGACGGCGAGCCCACATTGCATTAAGGCTTGCTTCTCCAAATACTAAGTCCTTAGGAACTACGGTATATCCTAAACGAGTACCAGTAAATCCTGCATTCTTAGAAAATGACTTAAACTCGATTGCACAAGTTCTAGCGCCTTCACATTCATAAATCGTATGCGGAACATCATCCTCGGCAATATAAGCTTCATAAGCTGCATCATAGAGAATTAATGCACCTACTCTATTTGCATAATCTACCCATTCCTGTAATCTAGATTTTGTTAGTGTTGTACCTGTTGGGTTATTTGGATAGCATAAATAGATGACATCCGGTGTTTCCTTTGGAAATTCTGGATTAAAATTATTTTCTGCTGTACAAGGCATGTAAATCACATCACTCCACATACCATTGTCTGGATTGTAAGTACCAGTACGACCTGCCATAACATTGGAATCTACATATACTGGATAAACAGGGTCGCATACCGCAATCTTATTATCCTGTGCAAATAATTCCTGAATGTTTGCACAATCACATTTTGCACCATCGCTTACAAAGATTTCATCTTCTTTGATATCGCAACCTCTTGCTTCATAATCGCCTTTTACGATTGCACTTCTTAAAAATTCATAACCTAAATCTGGTGCATATCCTCTAAAGGTTTCCACACATGCCATCTCATCAGTTGCATCGTGAATTGCTTTAATAATCGCTGGTGCTAATGGCTGAGTTACATCGCCAATACCCATACGGATTAAATCTTTATCTGGATTTGCATCGGAATAAGCAGCTACCTTCTTAGCGATAGTTGAAAATAAATAGCTACCTGGTAATTTTAAATAATTCGTATTCGGTTTAAACATAATCCTCTACTCCTTTTTACTATATATTTATAGGTTGAAATCTCCTTCAAATACTTCAGTTGCGGGGCCGGTCATAATTACATGACCTGTTTCTTTATTTATAGAAATTTGAAGGGTTCCTCCTAATAAGCGAACATCAGCACTTTGGTTTACAAAACCGGCTAGTGAAGCTGCAACAAGACAAGCACAAGCTCCTGTGCCACATGCCATCGTTTCTCCTGAGCCTCTTTCCCATACACGCATCTTTAAATTCGTGTCACTTATTACCTGAATAAATTCAGTATTGGTTCGATCGGGAAAGCGTTCATGATTTTCAAACTTTGGACCAATTTTTTCAATATCAATGGTTTCTGTATCTTCCACAAATATAATGGCATGTGGATTTCCCATCGATACACTAATCATTTTATATGTTTTACCATCTACGGTAATATCTTCCCAAATTTGAGAATGAGTAAGAATACCATATGCATCTGCTCCAAGCTCTAGGTCTAAATGGTTACTTGTAAGAACAGGTGCTCCCATATCTACTGTTGCAGTAGATACGCGACCATTTACAACATTTAAATCTAAGGTTTTAATTCCTGCACCAGTTTCAACCGTTATCGTGGTCATATTGGTTAAACCATGGTCATATACGTATTTTCCTACACAACGAATACCATTTCCACACATAGCTCCTAAAGAGCCATCGGCATTGTACATTTCCATCTTAAAATCAGCAACGTCAGATGGTTTAATTAAAATCATTCCATCAGAACCTACTGCAAAATGTCTATCACTGATTAACTGAGCCATTCTTGCTGGCTCTTCTACTGTTTCTTCAAAGCAATTTACATAAACATAATCGTTCCCTATGCCATGCATTTTTGTAAATTTCATAAAATATTCCGCCTTTCTACTTATGGTAAATACTCAGTACCATTTTCGCTGTCTCTACCATATTGGTTCCTGAATCCATACTGCATTTTTGTATGTAGCGATGTGCCTCTCTTTCAGACATTTTATTGTGCTCCATTAATAATTCTTTTGCTTCTCTAATCAATGCTCGTTCTTCATCACTACGAGCTACAGGCTTTTCTCTTCGCTTTCTACGTGTACGCTCCATACGTTGTGACATTGCCATAATCGTATGAATTAAATCATGAAGTTTAAGCGGCATAGTTACATACTGAACGCCAAGTTCAATTGCCTCCTGTTCATGAATCTTAGAAGCCACTAAAAGCATTTCAAAATCACGCGGTAAATCAATTAATAAATTGGTATAGAGCATATCTGTAAAACGATAACCACAAACAATAATTCCACCATGCAATTCATCAATATAACTTAAAGCCTGTGCACCACTATTGCAAACAAAAGATGCCTCGATTCCATTTCTCATTAACAAATTTTTGATGTTTTTTGCATCCTCTATTTTGGGAAATAATACAATAATATTTGTCACAACGTGTCACACCTCCGGGAAAATTCGTACTGTTTAATAATTACGTAAATAACGATTTGTTTCCCAGTCTGTTACTTGCATACAATATTCTTCCCATTCTTTCTTCTTAGCTCGAATGTATTTCTTTACAAGATGTTCTCCTAAAACATCCTTGATGAACTCATCCTCTTCTAATGCTTCAATCGCTTCTCCTAAATTCTGTGGAAGTTTTTCTAATTTTAATCTAGCTACTTCGTCATCTGTAATGTAATATAAATTGCAATCTACACTCTTTGGTGGCTCTAATTCATTTTCAATTCCTTCTAATCCTGCTGCTAAGCATAGTGCCAATGTCAAATATGGATTCGCAGCACAATCTGGTGAACGAAGTTCTAAGCGAATATGTCTTTCATCTGAAAGTGGTACTCGAACCAGTGGACTTCGATTTGTTGCTGACCATGCAATATATAAAGGTGCATCATGACCACTAAGTAATCTCTTATATGAATTTACAATTGGATTTGCAATTGCAGTAAGTGCTCTTACATGCTTCATAATTCCTGCTAAGAAATGATAAGCCATTTTGCTAAGTCCACTCTTATCCGAAGGGTCACTAAATAAATTATTTCCCTCTAAATCGGTTAGGGACATATTCACATGCATACCAGAACCACTTACTCCATAAACTGGCTTAGGCATAAAGGTTGCATGAAGTCCATGACCTTTTGCAATCGTCTTTACCGTCATCTTAAAAGTCATAATATTATCAGCAGTTTCTAATGCATCACTGTATTTAAAGTCAATCTCATGCTGACCTGGTGCCATTTCATGATGAGAAGCTTCAATTTCAAAATCCATATCTTCTAGATTTAAGATAATATCTCTACGTACATTCTCTGCCATATCAACTGGTGCCATATCAAAATAGCCAGCCTGTTCATGTGTCACCGTTGTTGGGAATCCATTTTCATCACAATGGAATAAGAAAAATTCACACTCTGGTCCCACATCAAAGATATAGCCCATTTCCTTTGCTTTTTTTGTAACCTTCTTTAAAATATATCTAGGGTCTCCTTCAAATGGAGTACGATTTGGACGATATACATCGCAAATTAACCTAGCAACCTTTCCCTGTTGTGGTCTCCATGGAAAAATCTGAAATGTATCTAAATCTGGATATAAATACATATCGGACTCTTCAATTCGAACAAATCCTTCAATAGAAGAACCATCAAAAATAAAATTGTTATTCAAGGCCTTTTCTAATTGTCCAGCTGTAATAGCTACATTTTTAATAGCACCTAAAATATCTGTAAATTGCAAACGAATAAATTCTACATCTTCATCCTCTACTAAATGTAAAATATCTTCCTTGGTGTATTTACTCATGATTTATCTCCTTTTCCTCATCTTCTTCTGAAATTTCTGGTCGATTTCTTAATTCTTTAATGCTATTTAACAATTCATTAAATCCATCAATTACGGATTGATAGACACCCATTTCAATTAGTTCTAAAAAAATTAATCCAAAAGGAACTGCAATAATCATTCCTGCAATTCCTTTTACTTTAAATCCAATATAAAGTAAAAATAATGTTAAAAGTGGGTTAAGTCCCATACTATCACCAATTAACTTCGGTTGGATTAACTGGCGAATGACTTGTGACACTCCATATAAAATAACAAGACCAATTCCCACTGCATAGGAGCCATTTATAATCTTTAATAAAGCCCATGGAATTAAAATCGTTCCAGTACCTAATACTGGCAAAAAGTCTACAAATGAGATAATTAATCCTAACAATAAGCTATAAGAGATGCCCATAATTAAAAATCCAATCGTTAAGACAATTGCGACAACAAACATAATTTTAAACTGAGCTAGAAAATATCCCCCTACCACATAAGTAAGTTTCTTTTTCGCAAGTTTTAAAATTCTCTTACAAGAACTTGGCATCTTTTCATAAAAACGACTCATAATTCCATCAAAGTCAGCCAAAAAGAAATATGCTGACATAATCGTAACGATGGAATAAACAAGTGCATTCGGAATGCTTTTTACCACGCTACCGGCAGCTGAAATCGTTGGGTCTGTAATCTTTGATAAAATTTGTGTAAAAATTGTATTTAATGAACCTTCTAAATTATTAAAAATCGTATCTAATTTTACACTCACAATATTAGGCAACCTATCTGATAATTTCTGAAGCTGTGTAAATGCAGATTGAAAATCACCAGAAATCGAATGATATAGCTGCGGTGCATCTTGCACTAAATCCATTCCTGCTAAAACTAAGCGTGAAATAATCACATAAGCTAAAATCACAATTCCTGCTAAAACGCCTGTGATAATCAAAAAAGAACTTGCTTTTCTAACGACCTTTAGATGCCTTTCTAATAGCCTTACTAATGGACAGGCAATTAATGCAATGACCCAACCAATCACAAACGGCATAAAAAATACTAATAACTTCGGTCCAAAATAACAAACTAATATCGTAATAATAATTGGAATGGTAATATTTAATAAAATTCCAATATATTTTTTTGCAACTTGCATTTAATTTCCTCTATATTTTTCTAAAAATTGATATAGCACTTCCATCTGCTTGTCCGTGCCAATAGTAATACGTAAATAATTATCAATTCTAGGAGCATTAAAATAACGCACAAAAATTCCTGCTTCTCGAAGTTCATTAAAGATTTTCTTTGCTGGAACCGTTTTATGTGTTGCAAATACAAAATTTGAACTAGAAGGTAAACAAGTAAATCCTAAATCAGCAAGACGTCTAACTGCCTCTTCTCTAGTCTTTACAATTTTTTGTAGAGTTTCTTTAAAATATTCATCATCTAAAACTGCTTCCTTACCCAAAGCTAGACTTAATTGACTCATCGTATAAGAATTATAAGAGTATTTCACATCGTTTAATGCCTTAATCAAATCTTTATTACCCATTGCATAGCCAATTCTCATCCCTGCCATTGAACGAGATTTTGAGAAGGTTTGAATGACTAATAAATTCTCATACTTATCAATTAATGCCCTTGCCGACTGACCACCAAAATCAATATAAGCTTCATCTACAATGACTACAACATCTTGGTTGTGAATTAAAATATCCTCAATAAAATCAAGTCCTACTGCAATTGACGTTGGAGCATTCGGATTTGGGAAAATAATTCCGCCATTTTCTTTATAGTAGTCCTCTTTTACTAAATTAAAGTGCTCATCAAGTGCTGGTCTTTCATATGGAATTTGAAATAAGCTTGCCCAAACACTGTAAAAAGAATAGGTAATATCAGGGAATAAGATTGGTTTTTCTGAATTAAAAAATGTTAAAAATGCCATTGCAATGACATCATCCGAACCAACACCAACAAATACTTGGTTTTCGTCTAAATGATAATAATCTGCTAAGGTTTTTGTAAGTGCTGATGCACTAGGGTCTGGATACAGTCTTAAGCTATTCACATCAAAATTTTCTAATGCCTTTTTTACACCAGGTGCTGGTGAATAAGGATTCTCATTGGTATTTAATTTAACAACATTTTTATTCTTTGGCTGTTCTCCCGGTGTATAAGGTTCTACCTTACGAATATTTTTCTCCCACTCTCTCATGTTGTTCCTCCTAATTAGTCCTAGATAGTCTTTTAGGCAGGAACGCCACCGCCTTTGGTTTAGCCCCTGCCTATCTTATTATTATATCACTTACGCAGACTCATGTCCTTTTTCTCTAATTACCTTAATGACCTGTTCTACATACTTTTCGCATAACTCCTTCGTCTTTGCTTCTACCATTACACGAATTACAGGTTCTGTTCCACTCTGACGAACTAAAATACGTCCATCATTGCCTAATATCTTCTCTACTTCATCAACTGCTTTTAATACATCACTATCATTTAGTACTGCTGGTTTACTCTTTACACGAATATTCTTTAAAAGCTGTGGATAAATCTCTACATCTTGTGTAAGTTCTCCTAAGGTCTGCTTGCTTTCTAACATAACCTCCATTAATTTAAGAGAGGTTAAAATACCATCACCAGTTGATGCAAACTTACTAAAGATAATATGTCCAGACTGCTCTCCACCAAGGCGATGACCATTTGCTGACATATTTTCATAAACATATTTATCGCCTACATCGGTCTTCTCATAATTAATGCCAATTGCATCAAATGCTTTGTATAGACCAATGTTTGACATAATCGTTGTTACTACTGTATTGGTATCAAGACTATTAGTCTCTTTCATGTACTTACCACAAACATAAAGAATTAAATCACCATCAACAACATTACCGTTTTCATCAACAGCAAGACAACGGTCTGCATCACCATCGTATGCAAAACCTACATCTAGATGATTTTCTTTTACATATCTTTGTAATACTTCAATATGAGTCGAACCACAATCTCTGTTAATATTAGTTCCATCTGGTGAATTATTAATTACATAAGTCTTTGCTCCTAATGCATCAAAGATACTCTTTGCCATAGACCATGCACTACCATTTGAACAATCAAGACCTACACGAACACCTTTAAAGGAACGTGTTGCAAGGCTAATTAAATAACCCATGTAACGATTTCTTCCCATTACATAGTCGGTAATGGTTCCAATATCTTCCTTCGTTGCATAAGGAATTTCACCAAGTTCACCATCTAAATAGTTTTCGATTTCTTCGATTACATCTTCTGTCATCTTTTCACCTTTACTATTTAGAAGCTTAATTCCATTGTCATAAAATGGATTGTGGCTAGCTGAAATCATAATACCACAGTCAAAATCTTCTGTACGTACTACATAAGCCACACTAGGAGTTGTCGTTACATAAAGCATATAAGCATTCGCTCCCGATGCTGCAAGACCAGATGCTAGAGCAGATTCTAACATATAACTACTTCTTCTAGTATCTTTACCAATAACTACTTTACATTTATGTTCTTTTCCAAAATACCAGCCTAAAAAACGACCAATTTCAAATGCATGTTTTACTGTTAAATTGACATTTGCTTCCCCACGAAAGCCATCAGTTCCAAAATATTTACCCATAAAATTTCCTCCAAATTTTTTTACAATATACCATAATTTGCTTTTTTTTGCAATTTACATTTAACCTTTTATACGAGATAAGCAAGATGATAAGGCTTTAACCGTCTTTGACGGCGTATAATCGGTTTCTCCAAGATACCGATGCCAATTCGTAACCACCTCTTGCATATCATCTAAGACAAAGTAGTAAACTCCATTAATATTTCGTCCACTTCCTTCATCTTTCGTAAACATTAGCCGATAACTAAGTCGTTCAAATCCCTGTTCATAAATTGCAGTTACAATATCGATACATTCTGCTGTGGAGCAATCGGTATGAATATAACTATAAAACTTAGAAACAAGCTTTGGATAATAAGAGGTCGATACTCCTTTAAATTTATCATAAATTGCACAAAGTACATTGTATTGTCGTGTTGTTCTCTCAAAATCCGAATCAATTTTACTAATTCTGCAATACGTAATCGTCTGTAACCCATTTAGTAAATTAACTCCGGCATGAGTGCCCTCTACGCCATAAAAGCTTGACATATGTTCACTTTCTTCTTTCGTTAGTGTAATTTCTAACCCACCGAGTTCATCTACAATGTCTTCTAATCCTTTAAAACCAATTGTAAAGTACCCTGAAAATGTTAAATCATAATTAAATTCAAGTGTTTCCTTTACTAAAGCAGCTTTGCCATAAGCATAGGCATAAGCAATTTTATCCCATCCCTTTCCTTTTATATAGACATAGGTATCTCTTGGAACGGGGGTTAAAACAACTCGTTCTGTCTCTTCATTAATGGAAAGAATAATAATTGTATCACTTTTACTAAGTTTTTCACTGCTTCTAGTATCCACTCCCAATATCAAATAATGTACATATTCAGAATCCTTGTAATTCGCTTTTTCTAAACTTTCAAGGTCTTCAAATGGAGAAGAAGGATCTTGCATTGTCTCAAATTCATAGAGATCATCAACCTTCTCATCTTCATCTGTTCCCGGCACTAAATTAAAATTAGGTTTAACGGTAATTTCTTCCTTTGTTCTAGATAAGCGATAAGCAAGAACGGCTGCTGCCATAATCAATATCAGTAATAACAGATAAAAAATTACAGCAACAAGCTTTTTCCCACTTCCTTTTTTCATCGAATTTTCACTTCCTTAGGAGAATTTTTTACCTTTTATGCTTCTTCATTTAACTGACTTAGTTTTGCAGCTTGGTCTGCTGCAATTAAGCTGTCAATAATTTCAAATAAATCGCCATCCATGATATTGTCGATTTTATATAAAGTTAATTTAATACGATGTTCTGTTACTCTACCCTGTGGGAAGTTATAAGTACGAATCTTTTCTGAACGGTCCCCTGTACCAATCTGGCTTCTTCTTTCTGCTGATTCTGCTGCCTGTTTCTTAGCAAGCTCTAAATCATATAAACGAGAACGAAGTACCTTTAATGCTTTTTCTTTATTCTTAAGCTGTGATTTTTCATCCTGACAAGAAATGACAATACCTGTTGGAAGGTGAGTTAAACGTACCGCAGAGTCTGTGGTATTTACACACTGTCCACCATTACCAGATGCACGGAATACATCGAACTTACAGTCATTTAAATCAAGTTCTACGTCAACTTCTTCTGCTTCTGGCATAATTGCTACTGTACTAGTTGAGGTGTGGATTCGTCCACCGGATTCTGTTTCAGGAACACGCTGTACACGATGTACACCACTTTCATATTTTAACTTCGAATAAGCACCATGACCAGTAATCATAAATACAACTTCTTTAAAGCCACCAATACCATTCTCATTGACACTGATAAGCTCTGTTTTCCAACGATTACGTTCTGCAAATCTGCAATACATACGATATAATTCCGCTGAGAATAATGCAGCTTCATCTCCACCTGCACCTGCACGAATTTCTACGATAACGTTCTTATCATCATTCGGGTCTTTTGGTAACAATAAGATTTTTAACTGATGTTCTAAATCGGTAATTCTTTCTTTTGCATCGGATAATTCTTCCTTTAACATCTGACGCATTTCTTCATCGTTTTCCTCTTCTAACATTGCTACACTATCTTCTGCATCTTGTTTTGCTTGTTTATAAGACTTATAAGCCTCCACAATCGGTGCTAAATCTGATTGTTCCTTCATTAATTTGCGAAAACGTCTTTGGTCTTCTGCAACCGAAGGGTCATTTAATGAATTCATGATTTCCTCATAATGCATGAGAATATCTTCTAAACGGTCAAACATTTTTTACCTCCATCTATCTATCCATCTAGCCTTCACTACTCTATCAAGGTTTGCTAAATCCTTTATTACAGAAATCTCTGAATATCCATTTACTTCTAATAAATGCATCACATCGTTAGCTTGTTCACAACCGATTTCCATCAAAAGGCTACCACCTTGTACTAAATAGTTTTTACTTTCTATCGCTAAACGCCTATAAAATTCTAATCCATCCTCACTTCCATCTAGTGCTAACATAGGCTCAAAGTCTTTTACCTCAGGCTCTAATCCTTCAATCACCTTCGTAGGAATATAAGGCGGATTTGATGTAATCATCTCAAATTTGTTTTCTATTTTATCAAATAAATTGCTCTGTATCAAGTCTACGTTCGTACATGATAATTTTTTGCAATTATACTCTGCAACCTCTAAAGCCTTATCAGAAATATCTACCGCCGTTACCTGTGCATTAGAAAGTAGTGCAATACTAATCGCAATGCAACCAGAACCTGTACACATATCTAAAACTTTAGGATTTTTATATTCTTTTATCGTACTCAGTGCTTGTTCTACTAACACTTCGGTATCCTGTCTTGGAATTAGGACGTTTTCATTGACATAAAAATCATAACCCATAAACGAAGCACTGTTTAAAATATATTGCAAAGGAATTCTTCTCTTCCTTTGTTCTAACCAATCTCTATACTGCTGTGTATCCGAAGTAATTTCTTCATTTCTTCTCATTAAATATTGTGCACGACTCATATGAAAGGCTTCAGAAAATAAAAGGAAAGCATCTACCTTCGCTTCCGTTAAGCCCTCTAATGCCTTTTCGCCTTGCATTAAAATTTCATAATATTTCACAACATTTTTCCTCATAGAAAAATAGGTTGAGACCTAAGCCCCAACCTGCTATTTTTCGTTCCTTATTTAACACCGTATTTACGATTGAATTTATCAATACGTCCACGAGCAGCGATTGATTTCTGCTGTCCAGTGTAGAATGGATGACACTTAGAACAAATTTCTACGTGGATATCACTCTTAGTAGAACCTGTTACAAATTCGTTACCACAGTTGCAAACAACTTTTGCTTGATAATAAGTAGGATGAATTCCTTCTCTCATTTTACTCACCTTTTACCTTTCTTAGGATGGTTTCCAACCATCATTTTTTATTTACGTTATATTTACATTATTGGTTCACATACAAACCTTGACAGATTATAGCATAACCAAATAAAAAATGCAAGAGCGAAATTTTTAAAACCTCATTTTCATTGCAATATTTACTAATTCTGTATTATTACGCGTTGTTTTAAATAATTCCAAAATTTTTTCTACTGCATCATCGGATTTCATTCCGCTAATCCCTTTTCTCATATTGTTAACTGCTTCCTGCTCTTCTTTTGATAAAAGCAAATCATCTCTTCTCGTACCAGATTTTAAGATATCAATTGCTGGGAAGATTCTCTTTTCAGATAATTTACGGTCTAATACCAATTCCATATTACCCGTTCCTTTAAATTCTTCAAATACTACATCATCCATTCTACTTCCCGTATCGACTAAAGCAGTTGCTAAAATAGTAAGACTTCCACCTTCACGCATATTTCTAGCTGCTCCAAAGAATCTCTTTGGCATATGAAGGGCTGCTGGGTCTAGACCACCTGAAAGTGTACGACCACTCGCCTGAACAGTTAAGTTATAAGCTCTTGCAAGACGAGTAATACTATCTAATAAAATCATCACATCTTTACCATGTTCTACCAATCGCTTCGCACGCTCTAATACCATCTCTGATACTCTCTTATGATGCTCTGGAAGTTCATCAAACGTAGAATAAATAACCTCGACATTTGGAGCTTCAATATACTCTTTAATATCCGTTACTTCTTCTGGACGTTCATCAATTAACAAGATAATAATATGCATCTCTGGATGGTTAATTGTTACAGTCTTTGCAATTTCTTTTAACAGTGTGGTTTTACCAGCCTTTGGCGGAGAAACTATCATTCCCCTTTGACCTTTACCAATTGGAGAAATTAAATCCATAATTCGCATCGATTTATTCTCTCTATGAGTTTCTAATCGAATTCTTGAATTAGGAAAGATTGGTGTCAAATCTTCAAAGTTTGGTCGTCTTTGAGCCATAGAAACGCTTACACCATTTACTTTATCAATGTATAGAAGTGCTGCAAATTTTTCAGTAGGGGACTGAATCCTTGTAATTCCACTGATGATATCTCCTGTCTTTAAATTGCATTTTCTAATTTGTGTAGGAGAAACATAGACATCGTTACTTCCTGGTAAATAATTCTCACAACGAATGAAACCAAAACCATCTGGCATGACTTCTAAAATACCATTGGCAGCTGGACCATTCTCAAGTTTTTTAATCTCTTCTTGTTTCTTAATTTCTTCTTGTTTTTTCGCATCTTCTTGTTTTTTAGCCTGTTGTTCTTCATGTATTTGTACTAGACGGTCAATTAATTCCGCCTTTCTAAGAGTTGTTGTATTTTTAATACCCTGTGTTTTGGCTAATTTACGTAATTCAACAAGAGACAATGCACTTAATCTTTCTCTCATAAAATTTTCACCTCGAATATTGGGAATTTGTAAAAACTGAACAGTTTTTACTACTAGATACTACTCGTATACTCTTATTGTAGCACACTTTTTTAAATTAGAAAAGAATAAATATTGATTTCATCTAATATTTTTGATACACTATAGGACAAATGCTTGATAGGAGGAATTTTTATGACAGATCCCTTGACAATATACAAGCTCATGATTCTATACATGTTAAAGCAAGTAGCATTTCCATTAACCAATACGCAAATGCTCAATTATTTTCTTGATAGAGAATATACCAATTATTTTACTTTTCAAACAGCATTAAATGAATTAGAATCCTCTGGCTTTATTTATTCTGAAAGTACTCATAACACTTCTCGTTATGAACTTACAGAATCCGGAAGCGAAACCTTATCCTTTTTCATTAAAAATTTAACCGATTCTATTACAAAAGATATCAAAGATTATTTAAATGAAAATAAGTTAGAGCTTCGAAAAGAATCTGCTGTGATTTCTGATTATTATAAATCAACAAATCAGGACTATATTGTTCACTGCGAAGTGCGAGAAGACAATGCAACGAAGTTTCGCGTTGACATTGCAGTGCCAACAGAAAAACAAGCAAGATTCATTTGTAGTAACTGGGATAGAGATTATCAAGAAATTTATGCATTTGCTATGAATACGTTATCAAAATCATAGCACATACTAGGAGGTATCTTTTTGATTATAAAAAATATAAATCTAGAAACCGTATGTGGTGTTACTAGTACTTTACCTAAGAATTCACAAGTCGAATTTGCATTTGCCGGCAAATCAAATGTTGGTAAATCATCTTTAATTAATGCATTGTGTAATCGTAAGTCTTATGCTAGAACTTCATCTTCTCCAGGTAAGACTCAAACAATTAACTACTATAAAATCAACGACAGCTTTTATTTTGTCGATTTACCAGGTTATGGCTATGCTAAGGTTTCTAAAGCAGACCGTGCAAAGTGGGGCAAGATGATTGAAGATTATTTACACACTTCCTCTGCATTAAAGGCCATCTTTTTATTAATTGATATCCGACATGAGCCATCTGAAAACGACAAAAATATGTACGATTGGATTGTTCAAAACGGATTTTATCCAATTGTTATCGCTACAAAGGCTGATAAATTAAAAAGAAGCCAGTTGCAAAAACATACCAGTATGGTAAGAAGAGGACTTGGAGTTCCAGAAGAAAATCCTGTTATTCCATTTTCTTCTGAAAGTAAGCTTGGTAAGGAAGAAGTACTTACATTATTAGAAAGTTATCTGTAAAAAAGTGGGAGCAAATAGCTCCCACTTTCTTATTTTATCTTCACAGATTTTACTTTTGAATAAGCACTATAAACAAGTTTCTTATTTACAAGACGATAAGCCCTTACCTTGTAGTAATAAGTTTTCTTCGTTAATGATTTATTCTTATAGTTCTTCTTTTTCGTCGTTGCAACTTTTTTAAACTTGCCTGTTTTACTGGTTGCACGAACGATTTCATAACCCGTTGCACCACTAACTTTCTTCCAGCTAAGACTTGCCTGCTTTTTACCTGCCTTAACGGTTAGTGTTGTTGTATTTAATTTCGTCTTACCACTCTTTACATTGCTGTAAGAACTATAATAAATCTTACTGCCAACCTTTTTATACGCTCTTACTTTGTAACTATAAGAGGTACCCGTTGCAACCGTTTTGTCTGTATAAGAAGTTGCTGTTAGCCCTTTTAGTTTCTTCCAACTTGTGCTAGAAGTTTTACGATAGAGCTCATAACCCGTTGCACCACTAACTTTCTTCCAACTTAATTTTAATTGGTTATAAGATGTGGCATTTAGCTTAGAAATTGTGGTGGATTTTACCGTAATCGATTTGGGAGTGGATGGAGCTGTTACGGTTACTGTGCAGGTGGCTACTATGCCATTTGCTGTTTTCGCATGAATTTTCGTTGTTCCCCTACCAATTCCTGTTATTAATCCATCTTTTACCGTAGCTACTGAATTGTTATCAGAATACCACTGAACAGTTGTTTTGGTATCTATTGGTGAAATTGTATAAAAAAGTTTGTCTGTTTTACCTATTTGTAAAGTAAGTTCAGTTTTATTTAATGTTAAAGTTTCTTTAATTGCTGGTAAATCTTTTTCATAATCCTCTAATTCATCAAGAATACTATTTACATCGAATTGGGATGCATCTACTATTGCCATAATTTCTACTGCATCTTTGTAAGAATCTGAAAATCCGTCAACTGTTTCCCAACGTGCCTTATCTTGATTAATTTTTCCCATATATCGGACTAAATCTGATTTATCTGCTGTTTTATAATAAGTTTTACCAGTATTATAATTAGTTCCTGTTAAATCTGCTCCCTGACATAATGTAAACATATATCGAACGACTTCTCCGTCTTTCGGATATCTATTTCCCATACCAACTGGAACATATTCATTATTAATATAATACATCCAACCTGAATCACTGGTATAAGAAAATTGATATAAACCATCTTCATCGTTTACACCAACTTTTATATCCATATCAGTTAACATCTTTTTTATACAATCTGGAATATTTTTAGAACCACAATCTATTCCATTACCTTCAATTCCTTCTAAATAATATCCATATAATGAATTCTGTTCAGAAACAGGTGTGAAATTATGCTCTTTAAGTACTTTTTCTAAAATATCTGCATAAGTTGTTTCATTAGGCGTAAATTCTACTACTGTTGGCTCAATAATAAAATCTCCACCCAGTACAAAACGTTCAACTGTCATTGTTATTGTATGTTTCTCATTCTCTGCTGCAAATACTGGCCTTGTAATTGTCAAAAGCAATGCCAGTGTAAATAATAATAAAATAAACCTTTTTTTCATTCTATTTTTCCTTTTTAAGTATGAAATACAGCGTAAAAAGCAATCGCCTTTTACGCCGTATTTTAAGAAAGGAGCTCTATTTTCGAACTACTACTTGCTTCACATCTGAATATACTCCATAAACTTTAGAACCATCTACTGTCTTATAAGCACGAACTTTATAATAGTAAGTCTTATCCTTCGTTAACTTGCTATCGGTCCATGTTTTTACATTCTTAACAGTTTTAACACTGGTATAGTTACCATTCTTCTTAGTTGCACGATATACCTTGTAACCAGTTGCTCCATCTACCTTCTTCCATGTTAAGGTTGCTTTCTTACCCTTTACATTCTTTACAGAAGATAAGTTCGTCTTAGCAGGTACAGGTTTTGCACTAACAACCTTACTGTAACCACTGTTTGCCGTCTTATTATAGGATCTTACTTTATAATAATAAGTCTTACCAGTCTTTAATTTACTATCGGTCCATTTAAGAGTCTTAACAGTTGCTACCTTCTTATAAGTACCCTTCTTGCTTGTTGCACGATATACTTTATAACTAGTTGCTCCTGTTACTTTCTTCCATGTTACAGTTGTTTTATTATAGCTACTAGATGTAACTTTCACGCTACTAGGTACAGAAAGTACAGGTTTTGCACTAACAACTTTACTCGTTGAACTTTTAGCATTCTTAGCAGTTGCTTCTACTTTGTAGTAATAAGTCTTACCAGTTGTTAACTTACTATCAGTCCATGTTAAGGTCTTAACTGTCTTTACATTCTTATAACCACTAGATTTACTTGTTGAACGATAAATCTTATAGCTTTCTGCTCCTGCTACCTTCTTCCAAGTTAATTTTACTTGATTATAGCTTACTACAGTTGCTTTAACAGTTGTTGCTTTTAATATATTTTGTTGTTCTGCAACAGGTTTTACACTAACTACATTACTATCTGCACTGACAATATCTGCCTGATATGCAGTTAACTTGTAATAATAAGTCTTGCCAGTTGTTAAATTACTGTCACTCCATGTTGTAGAATTTCCATTTTTAATATCTGTAATTTCTACATAGTTCCCTTTTTCGCTTTCTGAACGATAAACTTTATAGCCTTGTGCTCCATCAACTTTCTTCCATGTCAATTTTATAGAAGTTACACTTGCTATACTTGCATTTAATTCAGGTTTTAACGCTTTGAATGCTTCTACCTTAGCAGTTGCTTCAATCTCATCTAATGAACTATAATTTCTAATATAACCTTGCAATTTTTCACTATTTAAAGCTTTGTAATCAGCACGAATCTTATTAACTTCATCCATTGTTGGAGCTTTTGATTCTTTTAATTTCTCAATTGCATCCATTATAGCAATTACTTTTTCATTTTCTTCTTTTGTACACATACGAGCATTAGGCTTAATTGAATCATCAATTTTATCCATAGAAGCTAATAATGCATAATAAGATTCTCCATAATTATTACCAGACTGATAAGCTGCTTTGGCTGCATCAATCTTTTCTTGTAAATCTTTTTGCTGTGCCTCAGTACCCTTTATCTTTAATTGTTCTGCCTGATTAATTAATGCATCTACTTTATCAGCAGTTAAAACCAAACGATTCCAAATGTTACTTCCATTTACAATATCACCTAAAGCAATAATAGCATCCTTATTAAAACCAATACCACTAGAATCAAAGGTATTTCCGTCACTATCATCTGTCTTCCAATAGAACTTGCCAGCATTCTTTCCATCTTTGATTTGGAACATATCTAAAATATCAATTGGCGACTGACCATCTATTGTCCAATAATCAGAACCAGGGTCCGTACCTGCTGCAACTAATCCGCTAACCACACAACCATGTGTGTTCGCATTAATATTACGATATAATAAATGTTTAAATGAACCTTTATATTTACTCCATGTTGGATCATTTGATTGAATCTGTCTTTCATTTCTAATACTTCTCATTGCAGTTAGTATTTTTGCTTCCATTCCAGGCTCATTTCTATGAGGAACGGATGCTAATAATGCCCATCCTCTCATATCTAAATCAAATGTACTACTCATTGCTTGACTTATAACCGTATTAATCAAGATATCTTTTCCATCAAAATCTACGCCAACAGCATCTAATGCCATTAATGCCCAAATATTATTAGCATAAGGACCAAATCCACCTTTAGAATATTTATTCTGTTCATTTAAAAGCCCTTCTACTAAATTCATACCTTTAATCTTATAATCATAAGGATTTTCACCCTGAATAATTAACTGTAAAATATTCCTTGCCCAAGTAGTTGCCTGTGTATACTTATTGGTTTCAATATCATTGACATTATAATCATCCATAGAAACTCCAGCACTTGCTAACATAAAAACATACCAAGAATCATTTGCTGTTTTACCAAGTTCTGTACTCATAGCGTCAATGGATTTCTTTAAAATAGTTTCAGCTTGTTTTTTACTAGATTCTAAAATTTCCTGATTTTCTGCTGGAAACTGAAATGTATATTTCGCTGTTGTTGTTAAATCACCCTGTCCTGATGAAACTTCCACTTCAACTGTCTCATCTTTCTTTGAAGCAGTTACGCTAATAGGTTCTGTTACTCCAATTGGTTCACCACTGCTATTTAATGACAATTTCTGCTGTTTGCCTACTAAGACAGAAGTAATCGTAACATTTTCGTTAGGAGTAAATTTAATTCCTACTTCGTCACTATCTGTATTCAATAAATATGTTTTATTAGTTTTACAAAATTCTTGGTCTAAGCTTCCATTTTCTAGTTCTACCTTCGATAAGGTAGCATCTCCTGCACTCCAATGAATATAAATTTGTTGTTCTAAAACAACATCTCCCTTATCATTCAATAATTGAATTTCAATTGGAGTAGCTTCATTATATTTTTCTGGATCAATCTTAATTAGATATTTTCCACCAATATTTGAAGTTGAATCTGCAATTGCTACTTTTAACTTAGTATTTTTAGGAGTAACATCTAAGCAAATCATCTTTTCTCCTGTAGAGCACTCAATATATCGAATACCATCTGAATTTTGAATTTCAAATTTTTTACCTGCAAGAGTTGAATATCCTGTATTACCAAAATGAACATCAGTAGCTCGATAAACACTTATATCTTTTGATAATTCTGTGTTCTCATCTTTCATTCCAATATAAGTATTCTTACCTTCTCGATAGATAAAGAAAACACTATTACCATAGATCGCATAATGACTATCGCCACCCAATTTCCATTCAGTATCTGCACAACCACGAATTTGAACGATATTCATTCCCTGTTTTAAAATCAATTCTTGACTATAGCCTTTACCATCTCCATCTAATCGAGTCCATTCACCTCCATTAATAGAAACATAATTACTATCTTTTCGATAAAAAGAATCATAATAATCTTTTGGAACATTTGGAGCTATAATATTAGACTCACTATATTGCTTTTCCATTTCTCCAACTAATCGAGACATATTTAAACGAATTGAAAAAATATTATCTGGCAATGTCATTTGAGCATAATATGGATTTGCAGGTTGTATGTCATTTTCTAAAATTTCCTTAGTCTGTCCATTTAAAAATTTTACGCTTTCTACATTATATCCTATTTCTGTTCCTGAACTATTTCTTTCTGCCTTTCTAGAATCAATAACTAAATAATAAGTATTTTTCTCTTCACCATCTTTTACATCAATTTGAAAACAAGCGGTACCTAAATGCATTTCTAATGTTGCATCTTGTTTTTCATCTGCATTAGCATTTCTATCACCATATCCTGTTGTAATAAAAGGATTTTCTGGTTGAACTCCATTCTTTATATAACCTAAATTAGATTCCGTATCTATTTCATAATTTTTATTACGGTTATTATCTGGATCTGATAAATCTTTAATCGTTACTTCTGCTGTTTTAGAAACACGTTCTCCTGTAATATATAAAAATCTTTTATTAACTGTCCATTTTGAAGCATCAATATAGAAGATATTATTATCCTGTAACTCTGCTTCAAAATATTCCCATTTCATTAAAGCAATTGGAAATACTTTATTAAAGTCTTTATAATTTGCTTCTGATTGTTTTACACCAATTGTTATACTTTTTAACTGTGCTGATTTCTCACCATTATCTTCTGCATAAACCGTATACGATAATGATAAAAATAATAAAAGTATTATTATACCCACAATTCTTTTTTTCATAAATAAAAACTCCTCTAAAATATAGATATCATATAAAATTACAAATACTATTTTCCAACTTCTTTCAGTTCTCCGGCCGTTCTCCAAAATAATTGTTACCTACATTTTGACATATTTTTAATAATTTGTAAACTGCACAATTTGTTATCAGCATTTTAACTAATTTTTCCCCTTTTTTCGCAATTCCATTTCGTTATTTCTTTATAATTTGTAGAATACTTACAAAACTAAAAAAGCCACAGCTATTAACTGTGACTTAATCTTCTAATTCCAGCACAAACACAAAGCAACACACATTCCGTTGCCCTACCAATTGCATAAATCGCTGCGGATGTAATAATTTTACTACCAGGAATCAGCTGAACACTGACAATAATAATCATCACTGCACATGCCATACGAATAATTGCTGCTAACACTCCTGCATTTCTAATGACTAAGACAAAATACATCTCCATATTCAAAAGTCTAAGCCCTAGAGCTGCTGCAAACCAATACAACACATAGTTGCTTCCTTCAAATGCATCAGAAAATAAGACTCTTAGTAATCCTGGTCCTAACATTGATAGTAAAATAACCGAAACCATTGTAATAAAACCAATCGCCGCGGTAAAAGTTACAATATTCTTTTTACAAATCTCATATTTACCTTCTGACCACATCTTTTTAATATTATTAATTTTAGGTCTTACTAACAGATAAATCAATTGAAAGATAATT
>CABUZU010000012.1 GCA_902496125.1 uncultured Lachnospiraceae bacterium | reverse complement strand
CGTTTCCCAAAAGATCGATTAGATGAAGATATTCGTGCAATCTTAAATGTAGGTGGAATTGATGTAAAATGTGAAACAAATGTCTCTAGTGCAGAGAAGATGAAAGAAATTGCCGATGAATACGATGCCGTTTATGTAGCAATTGGTGCACATACTGGTAAGAAGCTTCGCCTTGATGGAATTGACAGTAAGGGTGTAATCTCAGCGGTAGATGTACTTCGTGGAATTGGTGACAATGAATATCCAGATTTTACCGGTAAAAAGGTAGTCGTTATTGGTGGTGGTAACGTGGCAATGGACTGTGCAAGAACAGCACTTCGTGCAAATGCTAAAGAAGTTTCCATTGTTTATCGTAGAAGACAAGATGATATGACTGCTCTTGATAGTGAAATTGAGAGTGCAATCATGGAAGGAATTGAGCTTATGACTCTTATGGCACCTGACCACATTGAAGCTGATGAAGATGGAAATTGCAAGGCATTATGGGTACAGCCACAGATGATTGGACCTGTAAAATCAGGAAGACCTGCTCCACTTAAGGCAGATAAAGACCCGATTCGTCTGCCAGCTGATTTAATCTTAGTTGCAGTCGGTCAAGATATTGTTAGTAAGCCTTTTGAAGACTTTGGTATTCCAGCAAATCGTAATTGCTTTACTTGTGACCTTGGTGGTAAGGTAGAAGGAATGGAAGGCATCTATTCTGGTGGCGACTGTGTAACAGGACCATCTACGGTTATTAAAGCGATTGCAGCAGGTAAGGCAGCAGCCTACCATATCAATGATTTCTTGGGTTGTAAAAATACGATTCCTTGTGATATTGAAATTCCAATGGCAGGAGAGGATAACAGAACTCCTACTGGTCGTGTTAATATTACAGAAAGACTTGCAAGAGAACGTAAGAAAGATTTCTTATATGTAGAAAATCAGATGAGTTTTGAAGAAGCAATGCAAGAATCATCACGTTGCCTTCGTTGTGATAAACACGGATGTACTGTGATGAATGATGGCAAGGTTTCACACTTATAGAATATAAAAACGGTTGGTACACGCACCAACCGTTTTGTATTTTTCTAGTTTTCACCTTGTAAAGCTTCATAACCTTCTTCACCGGTACGAACTTTGATAACATTTTCTACATTGTATACGAAAATCTTACCATCACCGATGTTACCAGTATAAAGAGCTTGTTTTGCAGCTTTTACAACATCACCAACAGGAACTTTACTTACGATAACTTCTACTTTAACCTTAGGAAGTAGATTCATTTCCATTTCAACACCACGATAGTACTTTGTCTGACCTTTTTGAGCACCACAACCAAGTACCTGAGTTACAGTGATACCAGTAACACCAACGCTGTTTAATGCATCTTTTAAGCGTTCAAACTTACTTTGCTTACAAATGATATCCACTTTAGAAAGTTTTACATCAGAAGCAATTGGAGTAGAAGTCTGTTCCATAAGCTGAACGGGTACGGCTTCGTCAACAGAAACTTCACCAGTTGCAGGAACATGAGCAGCACCGCTCATTCTTTCACCATAAGTTAAGAAACCAGCGTAAGCTGTTTCAAGACCATGTTCAGTAGAGTCAAGACCAATGATTTCTTCTTCTTCACTAACACGAAGACCCATCGTATGTTTAATTACTAAGAAGGTAATGGTAATCGTAACAACTGTCCAAGCAGCAGTTGCGAACATACCAGTAAGCTGAATGCCTAATAATTTAAATCCACCACCGTAGAATAAACCAAGTAACTGATTTCCAGCACTATCTGTTAAAGAATAAGTAGGAGTTGAACTGGTTGCAAATAAACCAACAGCGATGGTACCCCAAATACCATTCATCATATGAACAGCAACAGCACCAACAGGGTCATCAATTCTTAATTTATAATCTAATAACCAAACACCAAATACTACTAAGACACCAGCAACAGCACCAATGATAATAGCACCAAGAGCATCTACTACGTCACAAGGAGCAGTGATTGCTACTAAACCTGCTAAAGAAGCATTTAGACACATAGATACATCAGGTTTACCATATTTAACCCATGTAAAAATCATACATACAACGGTTGCAACAGCAGGAGCGATGGTAGTTGTAACAAAAATTGCACCTAACTGAGATAAAGAAGTTGCAGCAGCACCGTTAAATCCATACCAACCTAACCAAAGGATGAATACACCTAAAGCACCAAGTGCTAAGTTGTGACCTGGAAAAGCACCAACTTTAATCGTACCATCTTTTTTCTTTGTAAACTTACCAATACGAGGTCCAAGGATAGCAGCACCGATTAAAGCAGAGATACCACCAACCATATGGATACAGTTAGAACCGGCAAAATCATGGAAGCCCATCTGAGCTAACCAGCCACCTCCCCATGTCCAGTGAGCTTCGATTGGATAAATAACAGCAGAGATAACAGCTGAATAAACACAGTAAGAAGAGAATTTAGTTCTTTCAGCCATTGCTCCGGATACGATAGTAGCTGTGGTAGCACAGAATACTAAGTTGAATACGAAGTTAGACCAATCAAAATTTGCATAATTTGTAAAAATATCGAAGTTAGGAGTACCAAAAAGCCCCATAACGTCTTTTCCTAAAAATAAACCAAAACCGATAAGGATGAACATTACTGTACCAATACAGAAGTCCATCAAGTTTTTCATAATAATGTTACCAGTATTCTTTGCCCTTGTAAAACCAGCTTCAACCATTGCAAAACCAGCTTGCATCCAGAATACCAATGCGGCACCGATTAAAAACCAGACGCCGTAGACTTCACTCGTGATTGCATTCATAATTTCTTGAGTCATAATTCATACCTCCCTATTAAAAAAACGCCCCACTATTTTCTAATGAAATAGTAAGACGCCTTTGTCTTTAGGGTTTCCCCTTTCCTTTTCTTTATAATAAAATAAGCTTTGTCAAAAAAAAGGCACTACACATCTCTTTCGTGTAGCACCTTTGCTTTCGACACCTACAGAGTAAACCTATTTTTTTGTTTTGTCAAGAGGAAATTTTAATTTTTTTGCAAACTAAAGTGTGAGCGGTTGACAAGACAAAAATTCCTTTCTATAATAAAAAAAAGTTTTATAAGGGAAAGAGAGTGTACTATGAGAATTTATAAGAATGCTGAAAGAAAAACCTATGAACGCGACCAACAGACCACAGATTTGGTTGCAGATATCTTAAAAAATGTGGCAAGTAAGGGTGACGAAGAATTAATCGCATTAGCAGAGAAATTTGACCATATTAAATTAGATACAGTAAAAGTAGATAAAGAAGCAGTAAAAGAAGCTTATAAGAAAGTAAGTAAGGAAACGGTAAAGGCAATTCAAGATGCCGCTGCACAGATTCGTTTCTTTGCTGAAAAGCAGTTAGAAACGGTAAAACCTCTAACAACTGCTTCTCCAATTCCAGGAGTAACCTTAGGACATCGTTTAATTCCAGTAGAAACTGTTGGAGCTTATGTTCCAGCTGGACGTTATCCACTTCCTTCTACTGCATTAATGCTTGCAATTCCAGCAAAGGTAGCAGGTGTAAAGCATGTAATCGCTTGCTCACCAGCAGCAAGAGGATGTGATGGAATCCATCCTGCTGTATTAGTAGCAATGGATATTGCTGGTGTAGATGAAATCTTTTGCTCAGGTGGTGCACAGGCAGTTGCAGCTATGGCTTATGGTACACAGTCTATTCCTAGAGTAGATTTAATTTGCGGTCCTGGTAACCGTTATGTAGTAGAAGCAAAACGTCAGGTATTAGGCTCTGTAGGAATTGATAGTCTTGCAGGACCATCCGAAGTTTTAGTCATTGCAGATGATTTTGCAAATCCAGATTATACAGCGATTGACTTGTTAGCACAGTCTGAACATGATTCAGTAGCTAGAAGTACATTGCTTTGCCTGTCTGATAAATTTGCGAAGGATGTTTTAGATAGTATTAATAAATTTGCAAAAGAACTTCCTACAGGAAAACTTGCAATGCAGTCTTGGAATGATAATGGTATGATTATTGTTTGTGATAGTATGGAAGAAGCAATTGAACTAGCAAATGACAATGCACCAGAACATTTAGAGGTACATACTCACAATGCACAGACGGTTGCTGCTAAGCTTACAAACTTTGGATCATTATTTGTTGGTGAATATACACCGGTTGCATTTGGTGATTATTGTAGTGGAACAAACCATACTCTTCCAACCATGGCATCTGCAAAATATTCAAGCGGTTTATGGGTAGGAACCTTCTTAAAGACTGCATTTACACAGTATATTTCAGAAGAGGGTTGTAAGAATTTAGCTCCTACTTGTGCACAGCTTGCAGGAGAAGAAGGGCTTAGTGCACACCAGAAGTCTGTACTCGTTCGTGTAGGAAAATAATTTATGAAAATCAAAAAAGTAAAGAAAAAGTTTTTAGAATATTATTATATGATTCCAGCAAAGGTAGAGGTGAAGGAACTATCAAAGGTTATTACAACAGTATCTGAAAAACAGATTGAGATTTGGAAAGAAATCAATCTGATGGAGATTGTTTTAACAAGTGATTCTTTAATCTTTGAGGATGCGAAGAGTTGTTTTATTGACCCACTTGATTTAGCCTTTTTAAAAGAACATCAGATTGAGACAATTTATCAAATTAGTTTTGAGCAAAATGATGGAAAAAAGGTCATTGAAATTTTTAAAGAACTGATGCAAAGTCAGGGTGGATTTTTAGCAAGTGATAGTGAAGATTTTACACCAACTTTTACAATCAAAAATATAGATGGAATAGTGCGAGGCTAAAAGAGTCATTTTGCGAGAAGTTAATGAAATTCCATTGACAAAATATCCTTTTTAAGAGTATAACGAACAAGACAAAAAACGAGTGAAAACGTACAAAAAGGGGTATGAAAGATGGAGAAGAATAATAATTTTGCAAAACGCTTAATTATGAGTATTTTGGGCATTGGCATCTGTAGTGTTAGTGTAGCATTATTTAAGCTATCGAACTTAGGTGTTGACCCATTTCAGTCGATGGCGATGGGAACTCATAGCTTTGTATCATTAAGCTATGGTACTTATTATTTACTTTTAAGTATTTTATTTTTAATCGTTACATTTATTTTAGATAAGCATTATATTAGTTTAGCAACATTTTTAAATATGTTTTTGATGGGATATATCATTGATTTTTCGATTGCATTTTTTAAGAAATTTGACTTTATTGCGAATGCAACAATGTCTACTCGTGCAGTTTTATTAATCTTAGGAATTGTCATTATGTGTTTTGGTTCTGCACTTTACTATACAGGAGACCTTGGTGTATCGGTATATGATGCAATTGCATTAGTAATGGCAGACCGTAAGATTGCAAAATTCCAATACTGTAGAATTGGTGCAGATTTAGTTTGTGTAACCATTGGATTTGTTACCTCTATGATTGGCAATGCAGGACCTTTAGTAGGAATTGGTACCGTAATTACCGCATTCTTTATGGGACCTTTGATTGAGTTTTTCAATGTATATATTGCTAGACCATTGCTTTATGGCCGTGATTATAAGAAGGAAGAAGCAAGGGTTGCTTAATAATTTGATAAAATTTACAAAGAGAGATTGCAAAATCTCTCTTTTTTTGTTACACTTGTGGTGAGAATTTTTAAGAAAGGTAATGAAAAACGTGAAAAAGAGACAAAGGTTAATTTTTGCATTGGTCGCATTGGCACTTGCAGTTTTACTGTGTAGTAATATGACGGTCTTTGCAGCAGAGGAAAAAGCAAAATATATTCCTAGTATGTATGCAACGTTTTGGGCATTGATTCCACCAATTGTTGCGATTGTATTGGCATTGATTACCAAGGAGGTATACAGTTCCTTATTTATTGGAATTACAATGGGTGGATTGTTCTATTCCGGATTTAAATTTGAAGGAACAGTTCTTCATGTATTTAAAGATGGAATTGTCGGTGTATTATCAGACAAATACAATATGGGTATTTTAGTATTCTTAGTAATTCTAGGAATTATGGTCTGTATGATGAATAAAGCAGGAGGTTCTGCTGCTTTTGGTCAGTGGGCCAGTGAACATATTAAGAGTCCAATTGGAGCACAACTTGCAACAGTTGCACTTGGTGTGTTAATCTTCGTAGATGATTATTTTAACTGTTTAACGGTTGGTAGTGTAATGAGACCGGTAACGGATAAGCACAATATTTCAAGAGCGAAGCTTGCTTATTTAATTGATGCAACCGCAGCACCTGTCTGTATTATTGCACCAATTTCTTCTTGGGCAGCAGCAGTTACTGGATTTGTAAAAGGAGAAGATGGATTCTCCGTTTTTATTCGTGCAATTCCATATAATTACTATGCAATTCTTACGTTAGTAGCAATGGTTACAATTATTGTTTTAAATATCAACTATGGTCCGATGGCAACTCATGAGAAGAATGCGAGAAAGGGTGATATCTATACGACACCGGATAGACCTTATGCAGATGCAGTAGCAGAGGAAAGTAATTCAAAGGGTAAGGTAATTGACCTAGTATTTCCAGTATTCGTATTAATTGTTTGTTGTATTATTGGTATGATTTATACGGGTGGATTCTTTTCAGGTACTGGATTTGTAGAGGCATTTTCAAGCAGTGATGCTTCGGTTGGATTAATGCTTGGAAGTTTCTTTGCAATGGCAATTACGATTGTCTTTTATGCAGTTCGTGGAGTTTTAAAATTTAAAGAGTCTATGGATTGTATTCCAGAAGGATTTAAAGCAATGGTACCAGCAATTTTAATTCTTACCTTTGCTTGGACATTAAAGGCAATGACCGATAGCCTTGGTGCGAAGGAATACGTAGCAGCACTTGTTAATTCTGCAGCAGGTGGACTGGTAAGCTTCTTACCAGCGATTATCTTCTTAGTAGGATGTTTCTTAGCATTTGCAACAGGAACTTCTTGGGGAACCTTTGGTATCTTAATTCCAATCGTAGTAGAAGCATTTGCAAAGACCAATCCAACTTTAATGATTATTTCGATTTCCGCTTGTATGGCAGGTGCAGTTTGTGGAGACCATTGTTCTCCAATTTCAGACACTACAATCATGGCATCGGCAGGTGCACAGTGTAATCATGTCAACCATGTATCAACGCAGCTTCCTTATGCAATTACGGTAGCAGCAGTATCTTGTATTACTTATATCTTTGCTGGATTTATTCGAAATGTATTAATTTGTTTATTAATTGGAATTATTCTTATGGTTGTTACTTTAGTAGTAGTTAAGATGATGACAACGGATAAGGAATAACGAAAGAAGTCAAACTTTATTAAAATGAGATTGCACCCCTAGTTTGGGTATGCTATACTAAAGCTGATTTAAAAGTTAGAAAGATAGGGGTTGAAAAAATGAAGAAAATAAAAAAATTACGACAAGATAAAAAAGGTTTTACTTTAGTAGAATTAATTGTAGTATTGGTAATTTTAGCAATCTTAGCTGCAATTTTAGTACCGGCACTTTTAGGATATATTGATAAGGCGAAGGAAAAGCAGATTGTATTAGATGCGAAATCTGCATTGACCGCAACGCAGGCACAGTTTTCAGAATACTATGCTTCGGATATTACCGATATCAATAGTGTATTAAAGGATACAGGTACAGAGATTTTAGAAAATTTAGCAGATGTTCAGTGTGATTCATTTGTTGTTTATACCGATGTATCAATTTCAAGTCTTGGTAAGAATCCAATGGCATCGCAGTTACATAAGGCTTACACCATTGTAGGAGCAGAATATGTAGAGAATGGAATTACGATGTATCTAGTAAATGGCTCTTGGGTAAGTAGTCTTCCTGTCAATGCTTTTAAGGGTAAGACAAGCTATAAAGTGAAGTAGGATAAGAAGTAAAATAGGAGCGGATAGCGCTCCTATTTTTAGTAAGGGAACATATGGAATTAATTTTAGTTTTAGTAATTGGTATGATGGGCGCAAGCATTTTTTCGTTTTTAAATGTTGTAGTCTATCGTTTCCCAAGAAAAATCTCTTTTGTAAAGGGAATGAGCAAATGTGAGTCTTGTGGTCATCGTTTGTATTTATGGGACATGGTTCCAATATTTAGTTGGTTTATTTTGGGTGGGAAATGTAAATATTGTCATGCAAAGATTTCCATTCGAAGTCCATTAGTAGAGCTATTAGGTGGAGTGTGTCTGATTCTATTGTTATACTATTATGGTTATACACCGAAAATGGCTTTATTATTTGTCTTTTTTTCCTTGTTAACAGTAATTGCATTAATTGACCAAGATACTATGGAAATTCCAAATGAATTTGTTATAATAAGCTTGGTCGTTGGCTTAGTATCGCTTGGAATTTTTACACAACCATCTTTGTTCTCTAGAATCTTAGGGATTTTTGTCATTAGTGTACCAATGCTTGTTTTAGCATTAGTGATTCCAGGAGCATTTGGTGGTGGTGATATTAAATTAATGGCAGCCTGTGGAATCTTATTGGGTGTTAAATTAGAGTTAATTGCTACTTTTATTGCCATTATGCTTGGTGGAAGTTATGGAGCTATTTTATTAATGACGAAGAAAAAAGACAGAAAAGACCATTTTGCATTTGGTCCGTTTTTATGTATTGGTATGGCGGTTTCTATTTTATGGGGAAATTCCCTTGTTAATTGGTATTTAGCATTATACGGACTATAGAATGATGAGTAAAGAAGGTGAAGAAGATGCCAAAGTATAAATATAAAGCAAAAGATGAAAATGGTAAAAAGATTACTGGAATAATGAAGGCTAGTACGCAAGAAGAATTACATATTCGTCTAAAAGAAGAAAATAAATTTCTAATTTCAGCACAGGAGACGAATAAGGTAAAAAGCTATAAGCCATTAAAGGCAAAGCAGATTAGTGAGTTTTCAAGGCAAATTGGAACGCTTCTAGGTTCTGGCGTTACATTGGTTCGTGCATTGAATATTATTATTAAAGAAGAGGACTTAAAGCCAAAGGAAAGACAGATTTATGAAAATGTACTGCGTCTTGTTCGCCAAGGAATTTCGCTTTCTGATGCACTAGAAGAGCAAACAGGAGCATTTCCTACTTTATTTATCAATATGTATCGTTCGGCAGAAAATGCAGGAAATTTAGATACGACTGCAATGAGGATGGCCATTCACTATGACAAGGAATTTCGATTAAATAGTAAGATAAAAAGTGCAATGGTCTATCCAAAGATTTTATGTGTGTTAATTGTTGCAGTTGTAACCATTATTATGACCTATGTCATTCCACAATTTAAGAATTTATTTGACCAGATGGAGACATTGCCGTTAACGACACAAATCTTATTAGGAATTAGTAATTTTGTCTCTAGTTATTGGATTTTTTTAATAATAGGTGTGATTCTTTTTTATGTGTTGTTAAGGTATCTATTCCAGGTACCAAGTGTACGATTGAGAAAGGATAAGTTTTTATTAAAACTTCCAATTATTGGTAGGTTGTTAAAAACCATTTATACTGCTCGTTTTGCCCGTACTTTAAGTTCGATGTACGCATCCGGTCTTCCAATTGTTGCTTGTTTAAATATTGCAAAGAAAACAACGGGGAATCTATATATTGAAAGCCAGTTTGATGAGGTGATTAGTTTTGTAAGGTCTGGCGGAAGTCTTAGTATGGGATTATCAAAAATTGATGGATTTATTAGTAAATTAACTTCGGCAATTTTGGTAGGAGAAGAGACTGGTAAATTAGATTCGATGTTAGATTCCATAGCAGATATGCTAGATTTCGAATCAGAACGAGCAATTGCAAGACTTGTTTCTTATTTAGAGCCTGTAATGATTGTTGTTATGGCTGTCATTGTTGGATTTATTATTATTTCGGTTATTCAACCAATTTATGGTTCTTATAAGGCAATTGGAGCACAAGGATAACGAATTAGGGGGATATATGAGTACAGTAGTATATTTATCGAATAATAGTATTAAGGTTTTAACTGGGGAGCAAAAAAAGAACGGTGTACAGGTTGACAATATTTATCTAACCCTAGCTCCTGAGGGTAGTATTATCAATGGTATTGTAACAGACCAAGAGGAATTTTTAAGTCATCTAAAGGAATTTTGGGAGATGAACCGTTTACCGAAGAAGGGAATTTCATTAGTGATTAACAGTTCCCAATTTGTAAATCGTACGATGGAACTTCCAGAGATGTCGGATAAAGAGATTTTAAATTATATTTCAAGAGAGTTTTCTGATGTAGAGCGAACGAAAAATCCAGTCTACAATTTCTTTGTTTTGTCAAAGGATGAACGAAAAAAAAGCTCTAAGATTTTTGCAACAATGGTTGAGAAAAGCTTTTTAGATGAGCATATACAGATGTTTTCCTCATTAGGAATTTCGATTAGTTCAATTGACAGTGCAAATGGTTGTGCGATTCGTATTTTACAACAGTTGCCGAAAGTAAAAAAGGGAGCTTGCATTGTACAGCTTTTAGACGATATGAACATGACAAACTTCTTGTTTATCGATGGAGTTTATGAATATTCAAGTAGAAGTCGTATTTTTAATGACAGAGGAACCTTTGGGTTCGGAGCTGAGGTAGCAAGGTCTGTCAGTAATTTACTACAATTTGCACAGGCACAACATTTTAAAGAACGAATTACGAATGTCTATTTAGGTGGGATTTTTGATGATGAACTATCCTTTTGTGAGCAAAGTATCTTAGAGGTAAGTCAGACGCTCTCGGTTTCCATCCTAGATGGAACAGGAACGGTCTTTTTAAAGGAAAGCCTAGATGGATATAAGAAGTTTTCAAACTGTGTTTATGCAGTGGGTGGACTGATTTCGTTAAAGAAGCAACTTGATTTATATACGCAGTATTTAAGAGACCCCGAAAAAGAACACAAGAAAAAAGAAACGCTAAAGGCGATTACACCGATTATTGTTTTATTTAGTATTGCAGTGGTTATCAGTATTGGACTAGGGGTTCGCTATACCGTTTTAAAAGGAAGATTAGATAAATTAGATGCCTATAATACCAATACGTCGATTGTAGATGCTGGACAAGAATATGACAGTTTACAAGAAAAGGAAAGCACATTGGAAAAGAAAGTAGATAAGGTCAATGAAATCAATGAAAATATCAAATCCTATCCGATTGCGAATAGTAAGGTCATTAAGGTATTAGAAAAATGTGCATCTTCCTATGCCGATATTGAAGTGACAAGCTTTGAAGCAGAAACAGGTATTTTACAAGTACTTACAACTGCTTCTGATGTAGATAAAATCCACCAATATGTTTTAGCACTTCGAAATGAAGAGATTTTTAAGGATGTAGAATATACCGGTTATAATTATTTAGAAGATAGCAAGGTATATCAAATTAATGTAATTTGCTATCTATCACAGGGTGCAGGACATGATAAGAAGGAGAACTAACAGATGAAATTAGAGCTAAAAATAACACAACACGATAAAAAGCTTCTATATTTCCTAGCAATTTTTGTAATTGTAGTGGGATTTGGGTTCTTAGTAATTCGTCCTTTAGTTGTTGCAAATCTAGAAGTATCAAAAAAGCTTAGCGTTGCACAAGAGCAAAAAAGTGATTTAGAACAAAAGGTAGGACTTTCTACTTCTTCTAAGAAAGTCTATGATACGCTTTCAAAGGATTTAGAAAAATCGGTTGCTAATTTCTATCCAATGATGAAGAGTGAAGAAATTGATAAGATGATTACCGATTTATTGTTAGACTATGGTGTATTTTCAAGGGATTTAGATATTCAGGTTGGAACCGATGAGGTAGAGTTAAAGCCTTATGGAAAAGATGTTACAGAAGACAAAGAAGAAATCTCAACAGGAATTTACGCGGCAAGCGTCTCAGTAACCGCGACAGGTAAAAGAAATACGCTTCAACAGGTCATTGATACCTTAGCAAGGGATTATCCTTCGATTCGTATTACTGCTTATAATTGGTCTAGTGAATTACAAACAGTAAATAGTGACAATACGACAGGAGAGCTTAAATTAGATAAAACGAGTGTGTTGACATTGAATTTAGAAGTCTATATGTATGATGAAGATACGGGGGAATAATCTATGGAAACATCAAGTATTAAAAATGTACGAATTGGTGATGTGCTATTAGAATATGGATATATTACGCAAAAACAATTAGAAGAAGCACTTGATTATCAAAAGCAAAATAAGGGTAAACGAATTGGTGCGGTATTAATTGAATTAGGTGCAATCACCGAAAGACAGGTGTTACAGGCATTAGCACAAAGACTGCATCTAAAGCTTATTGATATTTCTACGGTGACGATTAATATTGAAGCGGTAGGGTTAATCCCACAACAGCTTGCCGAAAAATATGATATGCTTGCGATAGACCGTGAAGACAATGTGTTAACGGTAGCGGTAAATGACCCGATGAATCTTTATGCGATTGAGGATATTAGGCAGCTTACAGGATTGCAATTACAACTTCTTTTAACAGAAAGTAAGCCATTAGAGAGGGCTATTCGCTATTACTATTCAGAAGTTTCAGCAAGAAAGGCAGCTCATAAGGCAAATCGAAGTGTAGAAGAAACGATTACGCAGATTGAAGTAGAAGAAGGAGATGACGATGATACACCAATTGTCAATCTTTTAAATAGCCTAATCAGTCGTGCTTATGAGACGAATACCAGTGATATTCATATCGAGCCATTTGAGAAGCAGACAATCGTGCGTATGCGTATTGATGGGGTGTTAGTAGAATATGTAACCCTTCAAAAGAGTCTTCACCATTCGTTGATTGCTAGAATTAAAATTATTGCAGATTTAGATATTGCAGAGAAAAGAATCCCTCAAGATGGACATTTTCGTACCAATATTGAAGGAAATTTAATCAACATCCGTGTTTCGGTCATTCCAACTGTATTTGGAGAAAAGGCAGTGCTTCGTCTATTAGCTTCTAATTCCGTCATTGAACATGAACATTCTTATGGAATGAATGAGGAAACTTATGAAAAATTTAGCCAGATGTTAAAATCTCCAAATGGAATTATCTATCTTACTGGACCTACTGGTTCTGGTAAGTCTACAACTCTTTATATGGTTTTAGAAGAGCTTTCAAAAAGAAAGGTCAATATTTCTACGATTGAAGACCCTGTAGAAAAAAATGTACCAAGAATCAATCAGATGCAGGTAAATAATGTAGCTGGACTTACCTTTGAAACAGGACTAAGAGCTCTTCTTCGTCAAGACCCAGATATCATTATGGTAGGAGAAACTCGTGATACACAAACCGCAACAATTTCTGTTCGAGCAGCGATTACTGGACATTTGGTATTTAGTACCCTTCATACAAACGATGCTTGCTCATCGATTATTCGACTTTCTGATATGGGATTGGAACGCTATATGATTGCAAGCTCCTTAGTTGGAGTCGTTGCACAACGACTGATGAGAAAGATTTGCCCAGAATGTGCAACAGAGGTTGAAATGACACAGGAAGAGGAACAGTTTGTCGGGCATAAGATTCCAAAGGTGATGAAGGCAAAAGGATGCCCAGCTTGTAACTATACAGGATATAAGGGCCGAATTGCCATTCATGAAATTTTAAATATTGATAGAACCGTTCGTGAAATGATTTTAGATGGTGCAACTGTTGAAGAATTAAAAGACTATGCGGTTTCAAACCAAGGAATGAAAACGTTAAAAGAAAGTGGAATTGAATTAGTAGAGAAAAAAATTACAACGATGGAGGAGCTAATAAAGGTTGCGTATTACTCATAAATGCTTGACTTTATCGAAAAGAAGTGTTTAAATATTAGAAACACTATGATAGAAAAGAGGATATTTTATGAAAAAAAAGGCTCTTGCCCTCCTATTGGCATCCGCAATTGCGGTAGGTATGACTGCATGTAGCAGTAGTGATTCAGCTGACAAGTCTAGCTATAAGGTAGCAATTGTGCAGCAGATGGACCATGCTTCATTAGATGAAATTCGTGTAGCAATTGAAGCAGAACTTGATAAAAAGGCAACAGAACTTGGCATGGATATCAAGTATGAGGAATTCAAAGGTCAAAACGATGCAACGATTTTAAATCAGATTGGTACACAGGTTGTAAGTGATGGATATGATTGTGTGATTCCAATTGCGACATTAGCTGCACAGTGTATGCAAGGCACTACAGAGGATACGGATATTCCTGTTGTATTTGCAGCAATTTCAGATCCTGTTAGTGCGGGCTTAGTTGATAGCTTAGAAAAACCAGGTTCTAATGTAACTGGTACGAGTGATTACTTAGATGCTTCTGCGATTTTAGATATGATGTTAGCACAAAATCCAGATGTGAAAACCGTCGGTCTTTTATACAATAAGAGTGAAGATTCTAGTAAGGTACCAATCGAGGAAGCTAAGAAATACTTAGATGAGAAGAAGATTGCCTATGTAGAAAAGACTGGTACCACTACTGATGAAATCAGTATGGCAGTAGATAGTATGTTAGACCAGGTAGATGCAGTATTTACTCCTACTGACAATACAGTTGCATCAGCAGAGCTTACAATTGCAGAGAAGCTAAAAGAAGCAAAGATTCCTCACTATGTAGGAGCAGACTCTTTTGTTCGTAATGGTGCGTTTGCAACTTGTGGTGTAAACTATACGGATTTAGGTAGTAAGACCGCTGATATGGCTGTTGATATGTTACAAGGAAAAGACCCTGCAACTTATCCAGTTCATGTAATGGACGGTGGTATTATTACGGTTAATACAGAAACTGCTAGTGCACTTGGCATAGATTATAGTGTATTTAAAGATATGTGCACGAAGTTAGTAGAAGTAAAGACTAGTAAGGAATAAGGAGAGAGGAGCAACCCTCTCTTACTATAATATGAAAGGGAAGAAACAATGATAACAACAGCAATTGTGCAAAGTGCTATGGAACTGGGATGTATTTATGCACTAGTAGCCTTAGCACTTTTTTTGAGTTTTAGTATTTTAAATATTGCTGATATGACCACAGATGGTTGCTTTACATTAGGCTGTGCAGTCAGTGCGATGATGTGTCTAAGTGGACATCCATTTTTAGGAATTGTTATGGCGATGATTGCTGGCGTGGCAGCAGGCTATGTGACTGCATTTTTACAGACACATCTAGGGGTTCCTTCCATTTTAGCAGGAATCATTACCAATACTGGCTTATATACGATAAACTTAGCGGTCATGGGATTTTCTTCAAATGTCAGTCTATTTCGCCAGACAACAATATTCTCAATTGCAAAGGATGCAGCAAAGAAAACTGCAGTAAAGGGATGGGGAGAACTTATTGTTGCCGTAATTATTGTTGCAATTGTAGGACTATTCTTATTGTTTTTCTTAAAAACTCGATTGGGAATGTCTATTCGTGCAACGGGTGATAATCCAGATATGGTAAGGGCATCATCGATTAATCCAGCATTTACGATTACCGTAGGATTATGTATTGCAAATGCTTTAACTGCCTTATCTGGTGCGTTACTTGGTCAATACAATGGCTCTTGTGATATCAATCTAGGAACTGGTATGGTAGTCATTGGACTTGCAAGTTTAATTATTGGTGAAACGTTGATTGGTAGAAAGAAGATGGGACGTTGGATTTTTGGTGTAATTATTGGTAGTATTTTATATCGTTTCATTGTAGCATTAGCACTTCGTGCGAATATGCCAGCGGAAGCGATGAAGTTAATTTCAGCCGTTATTGTAGCCGTTGCGATTGCATTTCCATCGATTAAAAAACAGATTACATTTCACAAGCAAAGATTGGCACTTAAAAAGAAGATGGAGGGACCTAGATGTTAAAATTAACAGATATTAAAAAGACCTTCAATCCAGGTACTGTAAATGAAAAGCCAGCACTTCGAGGAATTAGCTTAGAAGTGGATGATGGAGATTTTGCAACAATTATTGGTAGTAATGGTGCAGGTAAATCAACGATGTTTAATGCGATAGCTGGTTCTTTTTATGTAGATAGTGGACGAATTGAATTAGACAATGAAGACATTACCTATATGAAAGAGCATAAGCGAAGCAAGATGATTGGTCGTATGTTCCAAGACCCACTAAAAGGAACCGCGCCTCATATGACGATTGAAGAAAATTTGGCACTTGCCTATCTTCGTGCATCAAAAAGCAGTGGTGCATTTTTTTCTCGTGTTAGCAGAGCAGAGAAAGAAAAATTTAGAGAGCATTTGTCTTTATTAAATATGGGACTTGAAGACCGTATGAAAAATCCAGTAGGTTTGTTATCTGGTGGACAAAGACAGGCTTTAACCCTTCTTATGGCAACAGTAGTAACACCTAAGATTTTACTGTTGGATGAACATACCGCAGCTCTTGACCCAGAGACTGCAAAAAAAGTATTAGAACTTACAAAAAATATTGTAAAAGAGAATAAAATTGCCTGTTTAATGATTACGCACAATATGCAATCGGCATTAGACCTTGGCAATCGTACACTGATGATGGATTCTGGCCGCATTGTATTAGATATTAAGGGAGAAGAAAGAAAAGGGATGACGGTTGAGAATCTACTTAAGAAATTTAGTGAAAATGTAGGGAAACAGTTAGATAATGATAGAATTCTATTTTCAAAAGTAGAAAAATAATCATAGATGAGTAAGAGAAATTAGAAAGGATAATACGTGGAACAATTAACATATAAAGAATCAAATATTGACGAAAGAATTATAAGAGCAGTAGAGGAAATGGGATTTGAGCAGATGACACCGATTCAGGCACAGGCAATCCCAGTTTTATTAGAAGGAAAGGATGTCATCGGACAGGCACAAACCGGTACGGGTAAAACTGCTGCTTTTGGAATTCCATTATTAGAAAATATCGACCCGAATAATCATGCGTTGCAGGCAATTGTGCTTTGCCCAACAAGAGAATTAGCAATTCAGGCTGCACAAGAAATCCGTAATTTGGCGAAATTTATGCATGGCATTAAGGTATTGCCAATTTATGGAGGACAAGATATTACCAAGCAGATTCGCTCCTTAAAGGATAAGGTTCAGGTAGTAGTAGGTACTCCAGGACGTGTAATGGACCATATGCGTCGCCATACCTTAAAGATGCAAGAAATCAAAATGGTGGTATTAGATGAAGCAGATGAGATGTTAAATATGGGATTTCGTGAAGATATTGAGACGATTTTATCTAAGATTCCGGCAGAGCATCAAACCGCATTATTTTCCGCAACGATGCCAAAGGAAATCATGGATATTACACACAAGTATCAAAAAGAAGATACCGTGTTAGTAAAGGTCGTTCAAAAAGAGCTTACGATTCCTTTAGTAAAGCAGTATTATTATGAGGTACGCAGACAAAATAAGATTGATGTAGTATGCCGTTTGTTAGATTATTATGATCCAAAGCGTTCATTAATCTTTTGTAATACAAAGAAGATGGTGGATGAGCTTGCAGATGAATTAAAGGGACGTGGCTATTTTGCCGAAGGTTTACACGGAGATATGTCCCAACATCAAAGAGACCAGGTAATGAAGGGATTTCGTAAGGGTTCTACAGAAATTTTAATTGCAACCGATGTTGCAGCTAGAGGAATTGATGTAGATGATGTAGAAGCCGTCTTTAACTTTGATATTCCACAGGATAATGAATACTATGTACACCGTATTGGACGAACTGGTCGTGCAGGACGAAGTGGACGCTCTTTTACTTTAGTAGTAGGCAGAGAGATTTATAAAATTAAAGATATTGAAAGAAATTGTAAAACAAAGATTAAACCTCGTATGATTCCATCAGCTGAGGACCTCACCAATGTTCGTGCAGAAAAGATTTTTTCTGAAGCTCTAAATTATATGAAGGATGATGAAATCAGCTTAGATATGATTACTCATATGATTGAACAAAAGCTTGAAGAAGAAGATTGTACAGCACTTGAACTAGCAACCGCTCTTATGCGTATCCAGTTAGGAGAGGCACCTACAGAGATTCCAACAATGGATTATTTTGCAGAAAAGAAGAGAAGAGATAGAAAAGATAGAAACTACAAAAAAGATAATTACAGACGTGATGATAGAAGAAAACCCAAAAGTAAGAAGTTTGAATTTTTTGGTAGTAGAAAAAATAAGAAAAGAAGATAAAGAAATGGGGCGTTAGAGTAAACGCCCCGTTTTTTTAATAGTCTTCATTAAATAAATTATTCAGTTCTTCAATGGACATCACGTCATCTTTATTAGGTGCTTCTACTTTAATATCGGTTGTTTCTTCGGATTTTGAAGTAAATTTAATCTTAGCAGATTCGTTAGCATCCTTCACATTTGCCTCAATACTTTGGTCTACGACACGGCTTCCTTCTTTACCGGTCATTTTAATACTGTAAGTGATTGCAGAATCGATATCGGAATCAATCTTACCTTCTTTTAATTCTTTAGAAAGTTCATCGTACATTTTTTTCCAAGTTTCTAAATTCTCTTTTTTATTTTTCTTTAAATCAGAAAGAGGATTTTCCTCTCCGGATATTTTAAATAGAGAATCTACATCTGATTTTTCTAAAACGTCCACATATTGGTCATACCAAGAGTCAATATTTGAATTAACAACATCTAAAACTGCCTGTGCAAAGGAAACAAGTTTATCCTTTGGAATGGTAAGCGTGTATGTATCTCCATCTTGTGTGATTTTTTGGTCTTTACAAGCAACTTCAAATCCAGCAAGGACAGAACTTGATAAGGTCTTAGAAGATTTAATGCTTTCATCATTTAGTCCAGTATTTGGTACAGAAATCCAGTTCTTCATTCCTAAATCAGAAGCAGACATTCCAGAAATTTTAAAAATACTTGCAAAGTTTAAATACATTTGGTTATCAACCATACGGATAAAATCTTTTAACGAATAGCTTAGTTCGTCAACAGTAACATCTAAGTCAAAAGCTGCTGCTTTTTCACTGCCTGTGCCAGAGATGGTCACTCCAATTTTTTTAAAATCTTCGCTGTTTGGAACTTCCATTGTTAAATTCATATTTACTTTTGCAGATGTTATCTCCTGTGCTTCCTTCATAACATCGAACATCGTTTTTTTACTTTGACATCCAATTAAGGAAAGTGCACAAAGTAAAAAAATAACAAGTAAGCTTACAGTTTTTTTAAAACGATTCATAAATTTTCCTCCTGTAAAAAAATGTGTTTTATAATAATAGTTTAAGCGATAAGAAGATAAATATCAAGTTACGTTTGCCATAAGAATATTAATTTTCTATTAAGAAGTAGATTTTTGAAAAAATATGTATTATGATAGAAGCGATTATATATAGAGCAGAGGTACAAAGGTGAGAAGATTTAAAAAGAAATGGATTAAAAAGCTGATTATTCTTCTTGTTTTATTTCTAGCATCAGGTGCTGGTATTTTATTTTGGATGAATCGAAATCAAGAAGAAGATGTATTAGAAAAAATAACTTGGAAAGATGCAACCTTACCTGTAGTTAGTGCACAGGTAGAAGGAAATCAAGTAAATATTTTGCATGGATATGTGGAAGATATGAATGTTGTAGGAATGAGGGATACGATTACTCCACTTCCTGACAATCGTCAATTAGAACTTTTAGTAGATACTTATGGAGTTCAAATCAATTCCATTTATTATGAAATAAAGAGTATCGACGGAGAACGTTTGATTGATAAAACAGACCTAAGTTCATGGGACACGAATGAAAATAAGCTTTCTTTAAAACTACCAATTCAGAATTTATTAGATGAGAATGAGGAATATCAATTAATTATTCATTTAGTAGATTCAAATAAGAGAGAAATTAGATATTATACAAGAATTATTGAATCGAATCAGTTAAAAACAAAGGATATGATTGATTTTGTTTTAAATTTTCATGAAAAGACTTTATCGGATGATTCTTCACTTGCTGCTTATTTAAAGCCTAGTACAAGTGATACCACTACATTTGGTACGGTAAATCTTAATGGAAATTTTAGTCAGTTGACTTGGGGAACGCTAGCTCCTAAGCAAATAGATGAAACAAAGGTATTTTTAACCGATATTAATGATACCATCGCTACATTTCGACTAGAATCAACAGTAAGATACACGGATGATAATGGAAAAAAGCAGACTTGTAAAGTGATAGAAAGTTTTAGTGTACAAAATGTTTATTCACAGTGGTATGTACTTTCTTATGAGAGGAATGCAAGTCAAGTTTTTGATGGAAGTAAAAATCAAGTAGTAGATGGTAAAATTAACTTTGGTATTCAACCTACTGATTCGATTACTACCGTATCAAGTTCTAATGGGCAGTATCAAGCATTTGTATTAAATGGGGAACTTTGGAGATATAATGCAAAGGACGGCAAAGACCTTGGATTAGTAAAGGTATTTAGCTTTAAACAAGATGCTGACGATGTTCGAGCAGACTATAGGGCTCATGATATAAAAATTGTAAGTGTAAAAGACGATGGTAGAGTGGACTTTGTCATTTATGGTTATATGAACTGTGGAAATCATGAAGGTGAAGTTGGCATGGAATTTTATCACTATAATGCAACAAATAAATCGTTAGAAGAGATTTTTTATTTAAGCTATGATAAGTCCTTTGAAATGTTAGAACAGCAGCTTGGTAAGCTTTGCTATATTACCGATGACAATATTTTCTATTTAATGTTTAATCAAAAAATCTATGCAGTTGATTTTCAGGGAAATGAATCCGTTAAGATTGTAGACAATGTAACGGAGGATAATATTTCAATAAGCATGGATGGAAGTGCAGTAGCATGGCAAGAAGATAACAGTAAAAATGGTGCCGATACCTTACAAGTTCTTTATATGGATACAGGAGAACAAAATACGATTACTGCAAATAAGGGTGAATTATTACGAACACTTGGATTTGTAGAAAATGATTTTGTATATGGAATTGTAAAAAAGACCGATGCGAAGAAGGTAAGTGAATCGGAAAGTGTTCCCATGTATCGTTTAGTGATTGTAAATAATAAAGGGGAAGAACAGGTTCATTATCAGAAGAAGAATATTTATATTGCATCGATTTCTATTTCTCAATCTGAGAGTATTACGATGAATCGTGTAAGAATTATGAGTAATGGACATTTAAAGGAAATTGACAGTGATATTTTAATTCAAAATGAAAATACAGACCGTTTAACAGCGAAACAAGTTGATAATGGTATGGAGACGAAATGTCTAACGACTTGGTATTTAACCGTTCCATCTACGACATACAAAGGAGAATATCAGTCGGTAAGTCAGTTTTATGTAAAACAAAATAAGAAATTATCGATTGATATTCAAGAAGAAGCAGAGGATACGTATTACTGTAATTATGCTAAGGGTAAATTACAAGGTGTTTATAGCAGTGTAAGTCAAGCAATAGAAGCAGGATATGCAGATACAGGTACTGTAATTGACCAAAATGGAGAATATGTATTCCGTAGGGGATATAGAGAGTATGTCAATTTAACAATGGATGTAGATGATGCGTCAAATGAGGAAGAATCTTTAGAAGTTTGCTTAGAAGCGATGATAGCTTTTAAAGGTGAAGGACAAAATGTTCATTCAGAAATTAAAAAAGGTACTACAGCTGAAAAAATTCTAGAAAAAGTTCTAGAAGGTCGAGCTTATGATTTAACAGGATGTAAATTGTCACAAGTTATTTACTATTATTTAGCCGGACAAAATCCAATTTTAGCAAAAGGTGCGAATGGATATGTGTTAATTACAGGCATTAATGGAGAAGAAGTAACTTGGTATGACCCCGTATCAAAAAATACGACAAAAAAGACTCTAACCGAGGCTGAAAAGTATTTTTCAGAGTATGGAATGGAGTATATTGGTTATTTAGACTAAAAACTTAAAAATTCTGTAAAAAATTTGTAGCTTTACAAATGGATAACTTGTGTTATAATAGTAACGTTATTTATTTGGTAACTGATTAAGACAGTTGTAGAATATGAATATGAGTGTCAAGATTTTTAATAATCTGATACAGAGGTGGGGATATGTTACAATATGTGATGAAAGGCGGTAATCCGTTAGTAGGAGAAGTAGAAATCGCAGGAGCAAAAAACGCAGCACTGGGAATTTTAGCAGCAGCGATTATGACGGACGAACCTGTAATCGTGGACAATCTACCAGATGTTAGTGATATTCGTGTACTTTTACAAGCGATAGAGGATATAGGCGCAAAGGTAGAACGCATAAATAAGCATCGCGTAAGAATTACAGGTGCTTCTATTTCAACCGTTGAAGTAGAGTTTGACTATGTTAGAAAGATAAGAGCTTCTTATTATTTAATTGGTGCTTTGCTTGGTAAGTATAAGAAAGCGAAAGTTGCCCTTCCAGGAGGCTGTAATATTGGAACTCGTCCAATTGACCAACATCTGAAAGGATTTAAGCGATTAGGTTCTGTCAATACGATTGAAGAAGGCGGAAGCGTTTTAGCAGAAGCTAAAAATTTAGTTGGAGCACATATCTATTTAGATATGGTATCAGTAGGAGCGACAATTAACATTATGTTAGCAGCTTCTATGGCTGAGGGTCGAACCGTAATTGAAAATGCTGCAAAGGAGCCTCATGTTGTTGATGTTGCCAATATTTTAAACAGTATGGGTGCTAATATCAGAGGTGCAGGAACGGATGTAATCCGTATTCACGGTGTAGAAAAACTACACGGAACGGAATATTCCATTATTCCAGACCAGATTGAAGCAGGTACCTTTATGATGGCTGCTGCAATGACTCGTGGCGATATTACAATTAAGAATGTAATTCCAAAGCATCTAGAGGCTATTAGTGCAAAACTTTTAGAGATGGGATGTAAGGTAATCGAAAGAGATGATACCGTAAGAGTAATTGGTACTGACAATATGACTCATACCAATATCAAGACTTTACCACATCCTGGATTTCCTACAGACTTACAACCACAGATTACCGCAGCGTTATCGGTAGCAGAAGGTACGAGTATTGTTACAGAAAGTATTTTCGAGAATCGATTTAAGTATGTGGATGAGCTTAACCGTATGGGAGCAGATATCCATGTAGAAGGTAATGTTGCAGTTATTAATGGAGTGAAAAAGCTTGCTGGTGCATATTTAACAGCACCAGACCTGCGAGCTGGTGCAGCATTAGTAATTGCAGGATTAAGTGCAGACGGGTATACCGTTGTAGATGACATCAAATTTATCCTAAGAGGATATGAAGATTTTGATGGAAAATTAAGAAGTTTAGGTGCAATCATTGAGACTGCATCAAATGAAGAAGAAGTTTCCAAGTTTAAGAAACGATTCTAATTGAATAAGGAACTCTTATTCCGAGTGATGGAGATACAAAGGATCTGTGAAATCACGGCAACCCCTTGATAGGAAGGTGCCAACCTGGAGCGAGTAAATCGAACAATAAGAGAGAAAAAGCCATCAAGGATTTTTCTTGATGGCTATTTTATTATAACTCATATAAAGAAAGGACTATAGAAGATGGAAAGATATTTATTTACCTCAGAATCCGTAACCGAAGGACATCCAGATAAAATGTGTGACCAGATTTCAGACGCTATTTTGGATGCATTATTAGAAAAAGACCCAATGAGCCGTGTAGCTTGTGAAACTTGCACTACAACTGGTTTAGTTATGGTAATGGGTGAAATTACAACGAATGCCTATGTAGACATTCAAAAAATTGTACGTGATACCGTAAAAGAAATTGGCTATACTCGTGCAAAATATGGATTTGATGCAGATACCTGTGGTGTAATTGTTGCACTTGACGAACAGTCAAAAGATATTGCAATGGGTGTTGATAAAGCATTAGAAGCAAAAGAAAATCATATGTCTGATGAAGAAATTGAAGCAATTGGTGCAGGAGACCAGGGTATGATGTTTGGTTTTGCTAGTAATGAAACTGAAGAATACATGCCTTATCCAATTTCATTAGCTCATAAGTTAGCTCGTCGTTTAACAAAGGTTCGTAAGGATGGCACACTTAGCTATTTACGTCCAGATGGAAAGACTCAGGTAACGGTAGAATATGATGAAAATAACAAACCTGTTCGTTTAGATGCCGTTGTATTATCTACACAGCATGATGAAAATGTAACACAGGAACAAATTCATGAAGATATTAAAAAATATGTATTTGATGAAGTATTACCACAGGATATGATTGATGAAAATACGAAATTCTTTATCAATCCTACTGGACGTTTTGTCATTGGTGGACCTCATGGAGATAGTGGTCTTACTGGACGTAAGATTATTGTAGACACCTATGGTGGATATGCTCGTCACGGCGGCGGAGCTTTCTCAGGAAAGGACTGTACAAAGGTAGACCGTTCCGCAGCTTATGCAGCTCGTTATGTAGCAAAGAACTTAGTAGCAGCTGGTATTGCAGATAAATGTGAAATTCAGTTATCTTATGCGATTGGTGTAGCAAAACCTACTTCTATCATGGTAGATACTTTTGGAACTGGCAAATTATCAGAAGATAAGATTGTAGAAATCATCCGTGAAAACTTCGATTTACGCCCAGCAGGTATTATTAAAATGTTAGACCTTAGAAAACCTGTTTATAAACAAACAGCTGCCTATGGACATTTTGGTCGTAATGATTTAGACTTAAGTTGGGAACGTCTAGATAAGGTAGACGCATTAAAAAAATATCTGTAAGGAGTGACAAAGGATGACAAAGATTTGTGCGGCAGTTGACCTTGGAGGAACAACTGTAAAAATTGGTTTAATAACAGATGCAGGAGAAATCTTAGAAAAATGGGAGATTCCTACTAGAAAGGAAGAAAACGGAAGTAAGATTTTACCTGACATTGCTACTTCTGTTCGTGAGCATGTAGAAGCACGAAAGATGAAGGTGACTGATTTATGTGGAGCTGGAATTGGTGTACCAGGACCTGTACAAAATAATGGTGTCGTTGAGCGATGTGTAAACCTAGGCTGGGGTGAAACAAACCCTGAGAAGGAATTAAGCAAAATGTTAGATGGCATTTTAGTAAAAGCAGGAAATGATGCAAATGTAGCTGCCCTTGGAGAACAATGGATGGGTGGCGGTAAAGGCTTTGACAGTCTAATGATGTATACACTTGGAACTGGTGTAGGTGGTGGTCTTATTTATCAGGGACACATCGTAACTGGATACAAGGGTATGGCAGCAGAGGTAGGTCATATGCCAATGAATCTTGACGAAGAAGATGCTTGCAATTGTGGTGGACATGGTTGTCTTGAACAATATGCATCTGCTACTGGTATTGTAAAGGAAATGAAACGTACCTTAACAGCGGGAGGCGTAAATAGCCGTTTAAGCCTTGATAGCGAATTTAGTTGTAAAGATGTATTAGATGCAGCAAAAGATGGCGACGAGGCTGCTACAAAGACGATGGAAAGATGCATGAAGTATCTTGCAGCAAGTATGGCTAGTGTAAGCTATGTAGCAGATCCAGAGGTATTTGTCATTGGTGGTGGTGTTTCAAAAGCTGGAAACTATTTAGTTGATATGGTAAAGAAATACTTTAGAGGATATTGTATGCTGATGAAGGCTATGCCAGAATTTAAGTTAGCAACCCTTGGAAATGATGCAGGAATGTTTGGTTCAGCACGTTTAGTATTTTTGGAGGCATAAAATGGAAACAACATTAAAAAGAGGAGCAGGACTCTTACTACCGATTTATGCTCTGTCATCCCCTTATGGGATTGGTACCCTTGGTCAGGCTGCTTTTGATTTTGTGGACTTTTTAGTAAGAGCTGGACAAAGATATTGGCAGGTTCTTCCTGTAGGACCTACTAGTTATGGAGATAGTCCTTATCAGAGCTATTCTTCCTTTGCAGGAAATCCTTATTTTATTGATTTAGATAAATTATGTGAAGAAGGATTATTAGAAAAAGAAGAATTAAAATCGATTTATTGGTGCTATACACCAGAATATGTCGATTACGATGTCATTTATAAGGAAAGATATCCAGTACTTCGTAAGGCTTTTAAAAAGAGTAAACATAGTGAGACTGATGAATACAAGGAATTTTGTAAGAAAAACGAATTTTGGTTAGAAGATTATGCCCTATTTATGGCACTAAAAGATTATAATGGTGGCTGTGAATGGTTAAAATGGGCAAAGGATGTCAAGCTTCGTGATGAGAAAGTTTTAGTATATTATCGCAGATTATTGCATGAAGATATTGAATTTTGGAAATTCTTACAGTATAAATTCTTTGAACAATGGGAAGCACTTCGTGCCTATGCAAATGAACGAGGTATTTTATTAATTGGAGATATGCCAATTTATGCAGCACTTGATAGTGCGGATGTTTGGGTATACCATAAATTCTTCCAGTTAGATAAAGATAGAGTACCAAAGAAAGTAGCAGGTGTTCCACCGGATGCATTTAGTGCAGATGGTCAGTTATGGGGAAATCCACTTTATGACTGGGATGCATTAGAAAAAGATGATTTTTCTTGGTGGAGAAAGAGAATTGCTTGTGCAGCAGCACTTTACGATGCCGTTCGTATTGACCATTTTATTGGAATTGTAAGATATTTTGCAGTACCTTTTGGTGATACAACAGCAAAAAACGGAGAATTTCATTGGGGACCTGGCGAGAAATTAATCAAAGCCTTAAAAGAAGAAGTTGGCAATACGAAGATTATTGCTGAGGACTTAGGGGTGATGATTGATGAGGTTCGCAAATTAAAAGCAGATGAGAATCTACCAGGTATGAAGGTAATCGAATTTGCCTTTGATGGTGGAAATGACAATGACCATCTACCATTTAACTATGAAGAGAACTGTGTAGTTTATGGTGGAACTCATGATAATGAAACATTACAAGGATATTTTTCTTCAAGAGATGGTTGGCCAAAACAGTATGCAATGGAATACATGGGACTAAATGAAGAAGAATACGAAGAAATTGTGCCGTATATCTTCCGACTCGCATATGCAAGCGTAGCTAGTGTTGCAATTTTCCAAGTACAAGATGTATTAGGACTTGGAAATGAAGCACGAACCAATGAGCCGTCTACAACAGGAAATAACTGGAAGTGGCGACTGATGGAAGGTAAATTAACCGAGCATCACAGTGGTTGGTTAAAGCGTTTGACATGGCTATTTAGAAGAGAGTAATGATTAGGGAGATTGCAACAGCAGTCTCCCTTGTTTGTGCTTGAGGGAAATTGTGTGAAAGTTAGAAATAAAAAGATTATGTCAGTTGCGGTATTAGCCGGAGAGCTACTTCTTAAAAGTGGTGCAGAAGTAGCAAGAGTTCAAGATACCATTGAACGAATTTTAATTGCAATGAAAATAGAAGATTGGAATGTATTTGTCATCTCTACAGGTATATTTGTGACACTTGATGAAATGAAACCAGGTTCTTGTAGTGCAGTAAGACATGTTCCAATTAGTGCGACAGATTTAAATACGATTGTAAAAGTAAATCAAATTTCTAGAGAGCTTTGTGAAGGAAAATGTGGATTAGATGATGCATTTAGAAGACTAGAATTGTGTAAAAATCCGCAAAGACCGTCAGAAGCACTTCAAATCTTAGCAGCAGCATTTGGCTGTATGGGGTTTTCTTACTTATTTGGCAATCAATTTTTAGATTGTTTAATTGCTTTTTTTGTAGGAGGTGGACTCCAAAAGTTTATGCTGTTTACGAGTTCTAAAAATTTATCTGGATTTTTATCCGATATTTTAGGAGGAGCAGGGGCAGTACTAGTTGTTGAAGCTTTTATTGCACTTGGCTTTCCAATCAATCTAGATAGTGCAGTAATTGGGGTACTAATGTTATTAGTACCAGGAGTATCTTTTACAACAGGAATTCGTGATTTATTTGCTAGTGATTATTTATCAGGAAGCATTCATTTAATTTATGCTCTAATGACGGCAGTAAGCATTGCAATTGGAGTTGGTGCAGGAATTTTATTTATACAAGCAATTGGAGGACCACTTTGATGATTAGAGAATATTTGTTTCAGACAATTGCATGTGTACTTGCGATATGGGGATTTTCGGTATTATTCTATGTTCCAAGAAAACAATATGGAGGTTGTATCATTACTGGAACGGTGGGATGGCTTATTTATTATGCGTTAGTAGAAAATAGTGTTCATAAAATTTTAGCTTGTCTAATTGCAGCCTTTGTTGTCACAGAACTTGCAAGAAGCCTAGCTGTTGCACAAAAAGTACCGAGTACGATTTTTTTGGTCATTGGAATCTTCCCGTTAGTTCCGGGAACAGGTGTCTACTATACTGCCTATTATGTATTTATG
>CABUZU010000011.1 GCA_902496125.1 uncultured Lachnospiraceae bacterium | reverse complement strand
CTTTAGTGTCTTTATTCAAAGTGCCTTTTACTATCTTCGATATAATATACCTTGGACGACACTTCACCTCTTCATAAATTTTAGCAATGTAATATCCAATAATACCCAAACTAATCATAAGCATACTGCCAATGAATAAAATGAGTAAAATGACGGTTGTAAATCCTTCAACAGCATGACCGGTAAAATACCTTACCAATGTCTCAATTCCCAATACCATTGCAAGTATTAGGCTAATCCCCCCTGCAACTGTTACAACCTGCATTGGTGCTGTCGAAAATGCTGCAATATTGGTTACTGCATACTTAATCAGTGACCATAAAGACCACTTCGACTCTCCTTCTTCCCTCTCTCTTACATCAAATTCTACATAAGTAGTTCTATATCCAACCCATGAAGACAGTGCACGAAAGAATGAATTTCTCTCTGGCAGGGACAGTAAGGCATCTACGGCTTGTCTATCTAATAATTTAAAATCAGAAGCACGAGACATATCAATCTTTACTGCCTTTGAAATTAAGCGATAAAAAAGTTTTGCCCCTTGTTTATATAAAATATTCTCATTACCTCGACTTCTTTTTACTCCTTCAATGACTTCATATCCACCTTGCCACAATCGATACATTTCAATTAACGTTTCTGGCGGATGTTGTAAATCACAATCCATTACTGCACAACAATCACCAGTTGCATTGGCAAGTCCTGCAAAAATTGCTGCTTCTTTACCAAAGTTTCTTGAGAAATGAATGCCCACAATATGACCATCTTCTTCTGATGCTTCTCGAATCATCTGCCATGTATGGTCTTTGGAACCATCATCGACAAAGACTAATTCATAATCAATTTCCTCTAAACTTAAAATCCCTCCTATAACAGAAGATACTTTTTTAATCATCTTCTCTTCGTTATAAGAGGGTAAAATTACTGATAATTTATTCATTTCTACACCTCATTTAGGTGTATTCTACTAGCAAATCTTCTATTTGTCAAATCTAAGCTTTGCTACCGGTATAAAGCTGATAATATCTGCCTTTTTCTTGAATTAATTGGTCATGTGTACCACGTTCAATAATTCGTCCTTGCTCTAATACCATAATACAGTCACTATTTCGAACGGTAGAAAGTCTATGTGCAATTACAAAGGTTGTTCTACCTTTCATAAGCTTATCCATACCATCTTGGACAATTTTTTCAGTACGTGTATCAATGGAACTGGTTGCTTCATCTAAAATTAATACAGGTGGGTCTGCAATTGCAGCTCTTGCAATTGCAAGTAACTGGCGTTGACCTTGACTTAAATTGCTACCATCCCCAACTAATACGGTATCATAGCCTTGTGGAAGCTGCCTAATAAAAGTATCCGCATTTGCAAGCTTCGCTGCACTTAAAATTTCTTCCTCGGTTGCTCCTAGTTTACCATAGGCAATATTTTCTCTTACTGTACCTGTAAATAAATGAGTATCCTGAAGTACAATACCTAAACTCTTTCTAAGTTCTGCCTTCTTAATCTTTGTAATATTAATTCCATCATAACGAATTTTACCATCCTGAATATCATAGAAACGGTTAATAAGGTTCGTAATTGTTGTCTTACCAGCACCCGTACTACCTACAAATGCAATCTTTTGTCCAGGTTCGGCATATAATTTTACATCATGAAGAACAATCTTATCTGGATTGTAACCAAAGTCTACACCATCAAATACGATATCACCTTTTAATTCCTTATAATCGGTAACACCAGTATCCTTATGATAATGCTTCCAAGCCCATAGACCTGTACGAGTAGGAGATTCTACTAATTTGTTTCCTTCTCTCTTTGCATAAGCAAGTGTTACATATCCATTGTCTTCTTCATAAGGTTCATCCATCATCTTAAAGATTCGCTCTGCACCAGCCAGAGCCATAACAATGCTATTTAACTGTTGACTGATTTGGCTAATTGGCTGGTTAAAGCTCTTATTAAAGGTTAGAAAACTTGCTAACTTACCAAGTGTTAATCCACCAAAACCACTAATGGCTAAGGCACCACCAACCATTGCACAAACTACATAACTAAAGTTACCAAGCTGAGTATTAATAGGTCCTAATGTATTTGCTACCTTATTTGCATTATAAGCACTGTCAAATAATTTATCATTTAGCTCATTAAATTTCTCTAAACTTTCTTCTTCATGACAAAATACCTTAACAACCTTCTGACCATCCATCATCTCTTCGATATAGCCATTAACACTACCAATATCTTCTTGCTGTTTAATAAAGAATCCACCGGAAATACCAGCTAACTTCTTACTAACAAATAAGATTGCACCAACTAATACTAAATTTAAGATCGTAAGTGGAATACTTAAGTAAAGCATACTAGCCACAACACTGACAATCGTGATAACACTTGAGAACATCTGTGGGATACTCTGGCTAATCATCTGACGAAGAGTATCTGCATCATTGGTATAAACAGACATGATATCTCCATGAGCGTGAGTATCGAAATATTTAATTGGCAGTCCTTCCATATGGTCAAATAAATCATCTCGAAATCTCTTAAGAGTTCCCTGTGTTACATTAACCATGATTCGATTATATCCATAAGTTGCAGCAGCACCAAATAGATAAAAAATAGCAACTCTTGTCATCGCATGGATTAGTCCACTAAAATCTGGATTTGCCTGACCAACTAACGGGTTAATATAATCATCTATTAAGCGTTGAATAAATAAAGTACCTTGAACATTACATAGTACACTGACTACAATTAAAACTAATACGAATGCAAAGTGAACACCATAGTATTTTCCAATAAACTTTAATAAACGTTTTAATGTTACTCCTGCATTTTCTAATTTCGGAGCCGGTCCCATATTTTTACGTCCTGGACCTTTTACTACTTTTACTTTTTGCTCTGCCATTATGCTTCACCTCCATTCTCATCAAAATCTCCTCCACCTTTTGTCTGAGATTCGTATACTTCACGATAAATTTCATTATTCTTTAGTAATTCTTCATGTGTTCCAAAACCATTAACCTTACCATTATCTAATACTAAAATCTTATCAGAATTTTGTACACTTGAAATTCTCTGTGCAATAATTAACTTCGTAGTTCCAGGAATCTCCTTAGCAAAAGCTTCTCGAATCTTCGCATCGGTAGCGGTATCAACTGCACTTGTGCTATCATCAAGAATTAAAATCTTAGGCTTAGCAATCAAGGCTCTCGCAATACAAAGTCTTTGCTTTTGTCCACCAGATACGTTTGAACCACCTCGTTCAATATAGGTATTGTATTTATCAGGCATTCTTTCAATGAACTCATCCGCACATGCTAATTTGCAAGCATGAATACATTCTTCTTCTGTTGCATCCTTCTTGCCCCAACGAAGATTTTCTAAAATTGTTCCACTAAATAGTACGTTCTTTTGAAGTACGACTGCAACTTCATGACGAAGCACCTCTAAGTCGTATTCTTTAACATTTCGTCCACCGATTAGAAGTTCTCCTTCACTTACATCATAAAGACGGCTAATTAAATTTACAAGACTAGACTTTGAACTACCTGTTCCACCAATAATACCAATCGTTTCACCTGGATTAATCTTTAAGTTTACATCTTGTAAGATTGCTTCTTCACTTTCTTTATGATATTTAAAGTTTACATGTTTAAATTCAATGCTGCCATTTTTTACTATTGTAATGGCATTCTCTGGATTGGTTAAATCACTCTTCTCATTTAATACTTCATTAATACGTTTTGCACTTGGTACACTCATAGAAACCATAACGAAAATCATAGAAAGCATCATCAGACTAATTAAGATATTCATACAGTAATTTAAAAGTGCCATTAAATCACCAGTTGTTAAATCACCAACAACAATCATATTAGCACCAAACCAACTAAGTAATAAAATACAAGTATAAACCGTTAATTGCATTACTGGCATATTGCAAACGATAACTCGTTCTGCCTTACAAAATAGATTATAAATATTTTGACTAGATTTTTTAAATTTTTCTCTTTCATAATCTTCTCGTACATATGCCTTTACTACACGGATTGCAGAAACATTTTCTTGTACACTTGCATTTAATTCATCATATTTTGGAAATACGTCATTAAAATATTTCGTTGCCTTTGAAATAATAAATCCTAAAATACAACCAAGTACAATGATTGCCACTAAATAAATCGATGCAAGTCTTGGACTTAATCCAAAAGACATAATCATCGCAGCAATCAAACTAATTGGAGCCCTTGTACACATACGAAGAACCATCTGAGATGCATTTTGAATATTGGTTACGTCAGTGGTTAAACGAGTTACTAAACCAGCAGTACTAAACTTATCAATATTTGAAAATGAAAAAGTCTGTATATTCTCATACATACTTTTTCTTAGATTTCTAGCAAGACCTGCTGATGCTCTTGCTCCATGAATCGCACCTAGAACACCAAATAAAAGACCAAATAAGGCTGCACCAATCATAAATGCACCTACTACATAAATATGGTGAAGGTCTCCTTTTTCTACACCATTGTCAATAATAGAAGCCATTAATAATGGAATTACCATTTCCATTGTTACTTCTAATACCATAAAAACTGGTGTTAAAATCGCACTATTTTTATACTCTTTAAATTGAGCAATTAGCGTTTTTAACATAAGTAATCCTCTCTTTCTTTTTTATTTGTTAGCTTTCTAACTAATATTTATAGAAGATTCTAAAATTTTTGTCAATAGGTTCACAGTTTTTTCACATTTCTTCTACCTTGACTATTTTTACCTTTATCCATTATAATACAAGCATCAGTAAAGGAAGGGGTGTCTTATGAACCATATTTATATCGGTCTTAAAATAAAATGTTTATCAAACTCTATTAAAAGAGGTTTGGATTATTTATCTCATACTTCTTTACCAGAAGAATTTAGAAATATGACTGGAACACAAGGAATGTTTATTGGCTATATACAATCCCATGCCCCTAATCCCGTTTATCAACGAGATATTGAGACTGCATTTAACATTCGTCGCCCTACAGCCACTAAAATCTTACAGCTAATGGAACAAAATGGACTGATTATTCGTGAGCCTGTTTTAGAAGATGCTCGTTTAAAGCGACTCGTTCCTACTGAAAAGGGTAAGCTTTTTAACCAATTGCTAAAAGATAACTTGCAAAATATGGATAGACAAATAAGAAAAAATATTTCTAGTGAAGATTTAGAAACTTTTTTAAAAGTAATAGACCAAATGATAAAGAATACTGAAGAAATAAGTTAAAGGGAAGCGTGTGCTTCCCTTTAACTTATTTTGTACCAAAGATTCTATCTCCTGCATCACCAAGACCCGGGCAAATATAAGCGTCTTTATTTAATTCTCTATCAATATGTCCTACATAAAGCTGAACATCTGGATGAGCATTATGGAATTTTTCAATTCCTTCTGGTGCTGCAATAATGGACATGAATTTAATCTTCTTTCCACCATATTTCTTAATAAAGTCAACGGCTGCAATTGCAGAACCACCCGTTGCTAACATCGGATCTGTTACAACAATCAAACGTTCTTCAATTGGACTTGGAAGCTTACAATAGTATTCATGTGGTTCATGGGTTTCTTCATCACGATATAAACCAATATGACCAACCTTAGCAGTTGGTACTAGCGCTAAGATTCCATTTACCATTCCAAGACCTGCACGAAGAATTGGTACAACTGCAAAGTTACGTCCTTCAATAACTGGAGTTGTGCATTTTTCAATTGGTGTTTCCACTTCAATATCGTGTAAAGGCAAATCGCTAAGTGCTTCATATCCCATAAGCATTGCAATTTCCTCTACTAAAGAACGAAATTCACTGGTTCCGGTGTGTTTATCACGAAGTCTTGAAATCTTATGTTTAATTAATGGGTGTTTCATTTCAATTACATTTTCCATAGTATTTTCCTTTCTACTTTTCAAATTGGTAATCATTTCCTGGTAAAATTAAGTTTAACACAATACCTGCGATTGCTGCAATAGCTAGACTAGTTAAAGTAACAGAAGCTCCAAATACATTAAAGGTTAAACCGTCTGTAAAACCAAGACCTGATACTAAAATTACAGCTGCAATGATTAAATTTCTAGATTTTGTAAAATCCACTTTATTTTCTACTACGTTACGAACACCAATTGCAGAAATCATACCATAAAGAATAAAACTTACTCCACCTACGATTGCTGATGGCATAGAAGCAATAATTTCTGCTACCTTTGGAATAAAGCTTAAGATAATTGCATAAAAAGCAGCAAGACGAATGACTCTAGGGTCATGTACACGACTCAGTTCTAGTACACCTGTATTTTCGCCATAAGTTGTATTTGCAGGTCCACCAAATAAACCAGATAGAGAAGTTGCTAAACCATCTCCAATTAAGGTTCTATGAAGACCTGGATCTTTAATAAAATTTTCTCCTACCGTTGCTGAAATTGCACTCATATCTCCGATATGTTCCATCATGGATGCAATCGCAATTGGTGCCATAACTAAAATAGCGGTTAAATCAAACTTACAAATCTGAAATGGTGGGAATCCTAAAAAGCTTGCACTTGATACGCCAGCAAAATCTAAGATTGCACTACCATCAGCATTGGTCATTCCCATCGCATTCATCACAAGCGCTAATGCATAAGAAATTACAACACCTAATAAAATTGGGATAATTTTTAACATTCCCTTACCCCATACATTAAAGATAATTACTACTGCAAGGGCAGTAAATGCTAAAATCCAGTTTGTCGATGCATTGCTAATTGCACTTGGTGCAAGTCCTAATCCAATACAAATAATGATGGGACCTGTTACAACTGGTGGTAAAAATCTCATTACTTTATTAATGCCCACTAATTTAATAATTAATGCTAATACTAAATATAAAAGACCTGCGACAACAATACCGCCACAAGCATAAGGAAGTTTTTCTCCCATTGTCATGTCTTTAAATATTCCTGTATCCAATTTTGAGACGGTTTCAAATCCACCCAAAAAAGCGAAAGAAGAGCCTAAAAAAGCAGGTACCTTTAATTTTGTACAACAATGGAAAAATAAGGTTCCAAGACCTGCACAAATTAAAGTTACCTGAATAGAAAGACCTTCCCCATTAAAATATCCGTTTACTAAAATAGGAACTAAAATAGTTGCACCAAACATTGCAAACATATGCTGTAAACCTAATAGTAACATTTTAGGAATTCCCAATGTACGTGCATCACGAATTGCTCCATTTCTTGTGTCCATTTCACATCCTCCTTAAAGTATATCTCAATGATAGTTCTATAATACTATACACAAAAAACAGTGTTATGACAACACTGTTTTTGATAGTTTTTATGCAATAATTTCCAATTCTTTTGAATAAGCGTTTAATACATGGACTCCATCCTCTGTTACAAGTACTAAATCTTCGATTCGAACACCAAAATTACCTTCTAGATAAATTCCAGGTTCAATTGAAAAAATCATTCCACTCTGTGCTAAATCGGTATTGGTCATAGATACATCACCAAATTCATGTTCAGAAAGTCCAATAAAATGACCCAAACGATGATTAAAGTTCTCACCATAGCCTGCATCTGCAATAATTTTCCTTGCAGTATTATCTAATTCGCATAACGGTACACCTGCTTTAATCTTAGCAATCGCTGATTCATTCGCTTTCTTTACTAAATGATAAACCTTCTTTTGTTCTTCGGTTACTGTTTTATAAAAGAAGGTACGAGTCATATCCGAGCAATAACCATCTTTGATGCATCCTACGTCAAATAATACGCAGTCCCCTTCTTTTAATACGGTATCATCTGGTTCGTGATGAGGGTCTGCCGCATTTGCACCAAATGAAACAATTGGTGTAAAGGAAAAACCTTCTGCTCCTAAGCTCTTATAGATATCAAGGGTCTGTTCTGCTACTTCTTTCTCGGTTACACCTTCATGAACTAAAGCTTTAAACTGTGCAATTGCTGCATCATTGATTTTAGAAGATTCAATCATGAATTTTTGTTCTTCTTCATCTTTAATTCCTCTTGTTTTATCGACACAAATTGATGCATTGACAAATCCAGCTGCAGCCTTTATCTCCATTAATGGAAGTAGATGACGCACTTTCATATCTTTATCTACACCAAGTGGTTTATCTTTATCTAATTTTTCTGCTACTAATGCAGTACTATCATCGGTATCAGAAAACCATACCTTCTCAATACCAAAATCTTCCGGTGCTGTAAACAAATTATTTAAAAAGAATACATGGTTTCCATCTTTTCTAAGATAGAGCGCGTAAAAACGTTCAAATGGATCAATATATTTCCCAGTTAAATAATAAATAGACATGGGGTCTGTAATGATCATCTGGGTTAAATTCATCTTTTCTAGTTCTTTTAATACGCGATTTACTCTTGAAGTTTTCATATCAGCGTTCCTCCATTTACGATTTCTTTCCCTAGTATACTTTTTTTTAACAATTGAGTCAATCTTTCTTAATTTGAAATTTATATTTCTTTTAACTTATGTCCACACTTTATACACAATTTCTCTGTATACTGTAACCATCAAGTCAAAGATGACTTGTTAAAAATAAATTTTTTTCATAACTTCTCCTTTTATTAAATTGAATGAACGTGAAGAAGGGTGATATCGTAAAACGGTATCACCCTTCACTCGTTTTAGTTATTTTGTGTTTTTACTTTTTCTAAAGCCGCAAGTACTACCTTGTCCATATCATAATACTTATATTCACCAAGTCTTCCACCAAAAATAACATTTTTTTCTTCTTTTGCTAATTGTCGATACTTGTTTGCAATTTGCTCATTTTTCTCATTGTTTACTGGATAATAAGGCTCAATTCCTACTTCCCATTCTCTTGAATATTCTCTTGAAATAATCGTAACAGATTGTTTACCAAACTCAAAATGCTTATGTTCAATAATTCTAGTATATGGAACTTCTCTATCTGTATAATTGACCACTGCATTTCCTTGATAATTTTCCGTATCTAATTTTTCCGTTTCAAATCGAACGGAACGATATTCTAAAATTCCATATTGATAATCAAAATATTTATCAATTTGTCCCGTATATATTGTTGTTTTCGCAATATCCTTATTTTCTTTTCTAAATTCAAAATAATCTGTATTTAATAAAACATCAGAGCCTTCTAACATTTTTTCTACAATCTTTGTATAACCACCCATTGGAATACCCTGATAAAAATCATTAAAATAGTTGTTATCATAAGTGAAACGAAGTGGTAAACGTTTAATAATAAAGGCTGGTAATTCCTTACAATCTCTTCCCCACTGTTTTTCTGTATATCCCTTTACTAATTTTTCGTAAACATCACGACCTACTAAAGATAAGGCTTGTTCTTCTAAATTCTTAGGTTCTGTAATACTTAGTTGGGCAATTTGTTCTTTAATTTTATCTTGTGCCTCTTTTGGTGTCTTAATATTCCACATCTTACTAAATGTATTCATATTAAAAGGCAAATTGTATAGTTCATCTTTATAAATTGCAACAGGGGAATTAATATAATTATTAAACTGTGCAAACTGATTCATATAATCCCATATTTCCTTATTTGATGTATGAAAGATATGAGCACCGTATTTATGAACATTAATACCCTCTATATTCTCACAATAAATATTTCCTGCAATATGCTTTCTTTTATCAATAACTAAACATTTCTTACCTTTTTTTGTCATTTCATATGCAAAAACAGCACCATATAATCCTGCACCAACAATTAAATAATCATATTTATTCATATTTATCTCCATTCATCTGATTGGCGAAAAGAGGAAGTTACAACTTCCCTTTTTTTATTTTTCTTACCTTGTTTAATAATTTCTTGCCAAGTTTTCTAAGCTCTCTTTTTCCATTCTTTATCACTATGGATTTTTCGCTTTCCCACTGAGCTTCAAAGATTAACTTGGTATCCGTTTTTTCTAATGGCAAGTTGCCAATCATTTCCCCATCTGAAAAATAATATCTTCTTATTGTTGGCATTTGTTTTAGCTCAGTTAACGTTCTCCAACTGCCATCAATACAATACCACTTCCAGTCTTCATCAACCTTTTTTTTAGCATACCATCCTATAAAACAATACTTTTCTAACATATAGTTATTTTTTAATAAGACTGTGGATTTCGAATTATCAATTTGGTTGTTTAATCTTAACTCATAAATTTTTTTTGAATTACACAATAATTGTGCTTGAATGCGACCCTCTTCAATCAAAAGAGAATAATTTTCTTTACAAGGTCGTCCACTATCATAATACAAATATAATTTTTCTTCCATTATTTTACCCGATTAACTCTTTCAATTTATTAGCTTTGTCAATAAGTACGATTGCATTTGCTATTTCTTCATTCCAGATAGACTGTACCTTCTTAATAGTTCCTCCTGAAATCGCACAAGCTACATCACATTTTTTCATCATATAAGCACAAGCTTCTTTTAAAAACAAATTTCCATCTTCAATTGCTTTTATCATACTATCTTGAATAAAGAAAATTTTTCTACCAGGCATTTGTGCATAAGCTAAAATTCGGTCAGGGTCATCACTTTCATATAGAATACTTGTATCAAATCTTGCACATCCATAGACTCTACGATTTTCTAGTGCATAGCTTTCTTCTACTAATTCGATATATTTATCAAAATCTATTACATTCTCTAAATACATTTTATAAGCAGTAGTCTGTGCTGCAGTTAATAACAAACCTTCATGAATACCAATTACTGGAATTTCCTCTAACATTGGATAAGCAGATTTTTTATGTGGATCTACTTTTTCATCTAAACAGGAAATATATAAATTCCATTTATTTTTATCATAAATTTTTGTATATTCACGCAGCAAATCTGTCGATTTACTCTGTTGAAGACGCTCTGAATAAATCACTATACTAGGATTTCCATTTCCTTTTACAGGAAGTAATGTCAAATCTTTTTCATCATCTGCAAAAATTTTGCATAAATTTTTAGCATTATTTATACTGTCATAATTACAATATTTTTGAAAATCTTTTTCATCATCGTAGTCTTTAGGAGTATTTAATTCTTTAATCAATTCTGCCATATTATAAGCCTTAGCAAATGACATTTCCTTTAAGTCTGTATAAGTACCCCTTGTTTTAAAATACTCAACAATATCCGGACAATATAGAATAACTTTTCTTCGTGTAACTAAAAAATCAAAAAATACACTTGAATAATCAGTAAGTAAAACATCTGTTCCCGCAAGTACTTCATAATTATCCATATCTGCTGGAAATTTTTTTATATTTTCAAAATTGCTATAATCTAAATTTCCATCAATTTTATGATGCAAATTTACATAGAGCACCTGATCCTCTTTTAGATTTTTATCAATGCTATTTAACATATATTGCATTTCTTCAATTAAATCTTCTACTTTTTTATTATCTCTCCAAGTAGGCATATACGCAAATACTTGTTTTTTATCAGGCGCTAATCTTTTATGAATTAATCTTTGATGAGATTTTTTACTTTTTTCCTTATCTAATAAAATCGAACTTCTTGGATATCCACACATAAGTGCCTTAGCATGTGTTAAATTTCGGATTCGATAAGCATCTAGCATATGTTCACGTGTGTAGTCATTTGGATAAAGTAAATAATCAGCATCGATAAAATTTCTCTGAGTTCTTCCATCTTTATGAATACTCTTCGTATTTTTATCAAGACCTAAGCATTTTAGCGGAGTTCCATGCCAAATATTAATATAAACTTGACCCTCTTTCTTTATCCACTTCGCTTGAAACTTTATTTCTGTAATCAAGTATTTTGCAGTACAAAGAAGACGGTTATACTCTCTCATATCTACTACAGCTTTTGTGTTATAGAAATGATTTCTTTCTATAATTTTATCTACGATTTTCTTCGTATCTTTCTTTACAAAAAAGTAAACTTTATAATTCTTAAATTTCTCTTGTTGTAATGCTTCCACTACATAAAACATACTGCCACGCAAAGCATTTCCTAATCCAACAATTAAAATGGTCTTGTCTTCAATTGGCAAATCATAATAATAATCTAATATTTGTTCATTACCTATAGAATATTCATACTCTTGTGCTAACTGTCTTATTATCGCATCATTTTCACTCTTTTTCATCAAATACCTCTACTTATTCAAATCTTTTTTAATTTTAGTAGTTGAAATTTCAGGTGTTCTAGGTAAATAAACAACTTCGCATTGGTCTTTTAAGAAATCAAATTTACCTTCCCAATCATCACCAATTGTAAACACATCTACATGATATTCCTTAATATCGCTTTTCTTTTGTTCCCAACTTTCTTCTGGAATTACTAAATCAACATAACGAATTGCTTCTAATAATCTTTTTCTTTCCTCATAAGAAAAATAGCATTTTTTCTGTTTCATATTCCAATTAAATTCATCAGTAGATAAAGCAACGATTAAATAATCGCCCATTTCTTTTGCACGTTTTAATAAATTAATATGACCATAATGCAATAGGTCAAAAGTTCCATAAGTAATTACTCTTTTCATCTTTATTTACTCCATATCTAACAAATCTTATTTACTCGATCTACCTTTTTTTGATATTTTATCATCTCATCATAAATACGCTTACAATTATTGTGGTCATCAAATTCAAAGAAATCATCTGCTCTTCTTCGATATTCATCTTTCATCTTACAACCATTCTTCATATAATCGCAAAGTAAGTCAATCAGTTCATCATTATCATGGCAGATTTCACCAAACGCCATCGTATCATAGTGGAAGGTTCCTTCTTCATAATGTTGTGGAATGTCTTTATGATGTAGATATACTAATGGCTTTCTCATATAGGCAAAATCAAATTGAATACCTGAAAAATCAGTAACCATTAAGCTAGATTCTCTAAATACCTTCTCATAACTCATATCACCTGTTGCTGGAATAATATCTACATATTCATTCTTATCAAAGTCTTTTGCCTGTGGACTTACAATTGGATGAAGTACATATGAAATACGATAACCATACTGTTTTGCTGCATTAATTAAACGTTTATCATTGATTAAGCTATTAAATACTCTATAATAGTCTGTTGATTTAAAGTTTGGATTATAATCTCTTTGTACACCTTCATTTTTTGATACAAGCATTGCAGATTGCATTCTCCAAGTTGGAGAAATTAAAATAACTTTTTTATCATTATTAATCAATCCATCATATCTTGGTACTCCAGTTAATTTCAAAGCATTATATCCTACATAGTCATATACTGGTTTGGACAAGTTTTCAATTTCATACTTAGAAGCACAAAAATATAGTCTCGTATTATCACGAAGTCTTCGCTGTGCAATTGCAATCTTTTGAACGGACATTCCATGTTGTACACAAGCGACATGGAATTTTGCTAAATCTCTGATATAAGCAGACATCTCCATACCTTGATCATTAAATGCAAAGACTGTAGAGTTTGATACAATCATCATATCGGCATATAAAAAGATTAAACGATGCTTCATTGAACCTCGAATTAATGGTTTATATCCTTCTTTTTCTAAACGTTTTCTGTCAGGACAATCTTTATCGATTAAATAATACTTATCAATTCCATCATCAAACTGACTTGCATATTTAAATAAATATTCTGATGAATCTCCACCTTTATAAATTTTATCATAAAACATCCAGATCTTTTTCTTTCCATAAATTGGCTTTAATGCATGGTATGCCATACGAAGCAATCCACGATTTCTAATACCTGGAGTTTTAGACGTTAACATTTGTTTTAACGAACGAAGTTCTCTATATGCGGTATACCAAGGTTTTGATTGACGAATATAAATTGTATTTTTACTATGAAATGCAATAAACTTATCAAATCTCCAATATGCATATTTATATGCACCGGTAAGACGACTAGTATGTGATTTATATTCTGGTGCAATGACATATCTCTTATGCTCACATTCCATAACGAACTGAATCTTTTGTTCTTTCATGTCTTGGTCAATTGGAATAGATGCATGGAAATAAATACGCTTATAAGCAGATTGTCCAAAATATTTGGTAAGAGAATATTGTTCATTATATTTTACATGATAAAGCATTCCATTTACCTTTACATAGTATTTTACTTTATTCTTCTGGAAATAGGAAGGAACGGATAAATCCATCTCCCATCTCTGATTATCATACTCAATAAATAATACATTTACTCGAAGAGAGCTCACATTATAAAGGCAATATCTGTCATAAGTTAAAAATAATTTTCCACCATTATACATATAATTAAAATCTAATGTATAGTCATTATTTTTAATTTGTAAAAACATACGAATTAAATTGATATCTTTTGAATAATAGTTCTGTTCGTCTTGACCATGAATAATAATATCGTCATCAACATAAAGCAATAATTTTCTAAAATAATCTTTATAATTGGCAGCTTCTTCACCTTCTAATATGTGTTTATTACGATTATCTACATTGGCATTCAACCTACACATCATAAAGTACATCGTAAAATATTGCAAAAATCTAGGTACTTCTCCATACTGTTTCTTTGCACTTTCTAATAATGGTAACATAAATTCATCAATCGCTTCAATATACCATTCTTTATAAAATACACCTGTATACAATTCATAATGGCAGTCTGTTGGTTCTACATAGGTATAATTAAAATCTCCTAAACGATAATATTGTAAATTTAATAATAGTACTCTAAGAAGAAAATTCTTCTCTGATTCTATTCCCTTATCTTGCCACAATTCTTTAATTTCTTTAGTATTTAAAACAAATGTACCGTTTAAGGTTACTGGAATTTGATAAACATTTTCGTTTAAATCAATTAAGCCTTGTTTCTTTGTTTTCTTAGGAATAAATTCGCAACTACGACTTGTTGCATTTAACACTTCTTCATTTAAAGTTTTTTTACAAGATATTAATGCAGGATCATTTTCTAATTCTAAATCTTGTTCTTTTAATGTAGCTAATTGTTCAAATAAATTTTCTGGTAAAATATCTCCTTCATTTACAACAGTAAAATATTTTCCCTTTACCTTATCTAAGCTTTTTCCAATTTGTTCATTTCTCTCTTGTAGTGTATTATCTTTTACTTCTATAATCTGTATATTTTTTCTTTGTTTTTTTAATTCATGTAAAGTCTTTTTACCCTTCCCTGCAAAATAAATTACACTTAATTGTTCTCTCATCTTCGTTCCTCTATCCATATATTGTCATAAAATGCACTTGTCTCTTATCTTCTGGAGGCAACTGCATATAATCTCCATATAATCCAGTTAAATATTCATGATAACAACCCGGTGCCATTACCATACAATCTTCAAACTGCATAGGCACTCCTTTAATATAAGCCTTTCGATTCATCTTCTCTTCTGGTCCGTATCCAAATACAACGCCTGCTACTGATTTGCATTTATCAAATGGATATCTTTTTGCAATTCTTTCGATATAATGCACAGTTCTTTTTTTACCAAAAATTAGGAGTGCAAATGGTTTTAACATTGGTTTTACAACCACTTTCCACTTACTTGCTGCTCTTCCGTTTCTTGCCTTCATAAATCGAAGAATCTTCCTTGCACGTTTTACTTTTTTATATATTTTCTCTACTTCTTTCTCATTCTCTGGAACTCCATCCATTGGAAAAATATCAATCCATAAATAACGGTCATAAGGATCATCAATCCAAGTCTTATCTACCCTTGTTGATAAATCAAACATCTTACAAAAAGGATCATTTAAATTTCCTAAATCAGATGAATGAAAACGATATTTTGGAAGTAGTGGCTGCTTTTTTAGAATCTTTTGAAGCTTTTGATAATCTGGTCTTGGCATTAACACATCAATATCATCATCCCATGGAATAAATCCTTGATGTCTTACCGCACCAAGCAGTGTACCACCTGCTAAATAATAACGCAGATGGTACTTTTCACAAATTTTCTTAAAATACTTAAGCATCTTTAATTCTTTTTCTTGAATCTCTTGTAAGCTCAGTTTATGCATTTTCTTATTCATGAATATCCTCTCGCCCTGCTAACATACTGCCAATCATTCTCCTGTAAGATTCCATTAATCCAATTTCTGGTTTCCAACCAAGTGCGCGAAGTTTACTAGAATTTAACTGCATTTTTACATCCGGTGCATATCCATAGGTTAATGCATCTTCTGGAATATCAAAGATTACTTTAATCTCATCATTTGCTAATTCTTTTGCTACTTTTTTAGCCATATCGCCAATTGTAATATTGGATTCTTCATTTGCGACTGTATAAGCCTGTCCATTTTCTCCACGTATTAATAAAAGAAGAACTGCTGCTACTACATCTCTTGTATAACAATAGTTTCCTACAGATAGACCTTTTGTATGCAATACAATATCTTTTTTATGAATTGCACTTTTAGCAAACTGTGCAAATACACGATTTTCTTCATAAGGAATTCCTGCACCAAAAGTCTGTGCTAGTCTTGCAATTTTTACTGGAACTTCATATTCTTTTGCGTAAGAAGCACATAGGCATTCACAGATACGCTTTCCTTCTGAATAAGAACTTCGAACGTTTGAAATATCAATATAACCTAAATCTTCTTCCTTCACACTAGGAAGTGATGGATCTGTAATCCCAAAAGCTTCCATTGAAGATAGATAAACCACTCCCTTTGCCTTCTTATCATAAGCTAAAGAAAGTACATGATCCGTACCAATTACTGCTGTCTTAATCGTCTCTACTGGATGCTCTACGAAAAACTTCGATGCAGTTGGACTTGCTGTGTGTACAATATAGTCAATATCTTCTTCTACCTGAATTGGAGCTTCTAAATCTTGACACACATAGCGAAGTGCTTCACATTCATAGCCTTCAAATGTCTTTTTTGCTTTTTCTTTATTTCGAACAAGTGCTAATACTTTAATATCTGCATTCTTTTTCTGATTCATATTTAGCAATGCTTTAATCGTTTGTGAACCTACGAGTCCTGTTGCACCCGTTACTAAAATCGTACTATGATACAGTTCCTCAAATGGTAATTCACTATTTGCAATATAATCCAAATCCTCTTGTAAAAAAGAATCAGCCTTCATATTTGAATTCCTCCTTAGCAAAACTTCTATAATGTTGATAATAATAGTGCGAACGAAGTGTATATAAGTCTTCCGGAGTAGTAACCTTAATATTTTGACGTTCACCAATAAAGATATGAACAGTTTCGCCAAGTTCAATTAATAATTCACTAGAAGAAGTTGGATTGTCAATATTTCTCTTTTCTGCTTCTTCATGAGCCCATAAAATTTTCTCAAATGTATATCCCTGCGGTGCTTGTGTAATAAACATCTCACTTCTAGGATAATTTTTATTGCAATAAATTCCATCTTTACTTTCTAATACAGAATCAATACTTGGAGTTACTGGAACTGCGGTACCATATTCTTGGGTTTCTTTGATACAATTTGTAATCAATTCACCAGAAATCATTGGTCTTACCCCATCACAAATTAATACTAAATCATCAGGCTTAGCACCCTTTGCCGCTTCCATTAAACCATTATGAATCGAACCAAATCCATTCTTACCACCTGGAACAATTGCTTCTACCTTTTTAATTCCATAGTGTTCAATATGAGCTTTTAATACATCAATCCAGCTTTCTAAACAAGAAATAACAATCTTATCAATTCCTGGATGAGAAGAAAAATTCTCCAATGTACGAATAATGATTGGTTTACCATCTACCTCTATAAATTGTTTTGGAATATCTGCTGATTTCATTCTAGCACCTACACCACCAGCGAAAATAACTGCTGCTACCATAATATATACCTCCTATTACTACTCTAGTCTGTTTTGATAGTTCACTACATTGTGTTTTAGACGATTTTCCTCATTTGGAATCGTCATATAATCTCCATATAATTTGGTCAAATAAGGTCTTGGATTTCTTAATGTATACCTAGTCTGACCTTCAAATTTAATCTTTTTGGCTGGAAAAAACCACTTCTTACAATAAGTTTCTCCCATTGCATGACCAATTCCACTTGGTATCATACCATACCTTGCCTTGGGATTTCTATAAAATGATATGACTTTTTCAGTAATAAGCATCCATTTCCTTAATGGTAAAAATGAAAAACATAAGCCGATTGCACTCTTTAGATACATCGATGTCTTTACCTTTTTATCATCTCCTATATACTGTAACAATCGTTTTAACTTTCCTCTCATTCGTACACAAGAACAAATGAGTAAAAGTCCATCACAACAAATCTGATGTGCCAAACGTAAAAAACAATTGTCAAACGTATCATCTAATGGAAAAATATCAATAAAAATCCCTGCCTTTTTGGGTTCTGACTCATAAATTTCTTCAAATTTTGTACCTTTTTTTCTAATTTTAGAAAAATGTAAGTCATATTTTTTATCCATTTTAATATTTTGTACCCAATATTGTGATTCATATTCCTTTTGAAAAAGTTTTAAAAACTTCTCATAATCTCTTCTTGGCATACAAATATCCATATCATCATCCCAAGGAATAAATCCCTTATGCCTTACAGAACCTAGGCATGTTCCACCACAAAGTGCATAAGATAGTTGATTTTTATTACAAAACTCATCAATATCAAAAAGCATATCCGCCAATGTTTTTTGAATTTCAATTAAGTCGGTATCTGATATTTTATACAAATTTTCATTATTATCGACTACTTTACGCATATTTTTATAAGTTTCTAGCAAGGAAAAACCTCCTTTTAAGTCAAACTGTAATACTTATAATATAACATAGCTTTCTTTAGTTTTCAATAAAATAAAACAAGGGGAGAGATTCTCCCCATATCTTAAACGGATTTTATATAGTTATTTTCATTTTTATAAATAAGTCTAATACCAAAGATCGATATGATTAAAAATATACCTATCCAAAGTAGGATATATTTATAATGTGGCATTTTTCCATAAATTAATACATCTCTTGCTGAATCTAATGCTAATGCTACTGGATTTGCTTTTACCAAAAGTTTTCCAAGATGATGACCAGCTCTTCTTTCAATATTATAAAAGATACCTGTCATATAAAATAACATTCTCATTGCAATATTCCAAATATTTGCAAGGTCTTCTACATAAACGCCAAAATGCATTAGTAGACATGAAACTCCAAATGTGATTAAAAATAATAAAATTAAAATTGGAATGATATATAAAATCAAGATAGTCGGCTTTACTTGGTAAAAAATCATCATCAGAATAATAATACCAAAACCAATTGCCATCTTTACTCCATTTACACCCATTCGAATGAAAATCAACACATGCTTTGGAATATAAACTTTTGATACAATTCCTTTATTATTCTTTATTAATTTAACACTATTTTTAGTAGTACTATCAAAGAAATTCCACATCGTAATACCAATAAAAATAAAAATTGAAAACATATCCTCTTTTGCTTTAAAGAATGTACCAAATATAAATGAATAGATTATCATAAAGCACATAGGCTCTAAAATCCACCAAATCCAATTTAAATAAGAGTTTGCAACTTCTGTTTTTAATTCAGATTTTGTACAATACCAAATATAATGGTAATATTTCTTCATATCATCAATAAATCGTGAAAACATATCGCACCCCAATACTAATTCATAAACTTCTTATAGGCATCTAAAACTTCATTTGTCTCGCCCATCATCTTAATTTGTCCATCGTGTAACCAAATCATCTTATCACATAATTGCTTTAACGTTACAATGCTATGTGAAACAATGACAACTGTTCTATCTTTATTATTAATCAATTCTCTCATTCGTTGCATACTCTTTTTACGGAATTTCTCATCACCAACACTTAGTACTTCATCAATTAAAATAATATCTGTCTCTAACGAAGAAGTAATTGCAAATGCTAACTTCGAATACATACCGCTTGAATAAGTTCTTACTGGATAATTAATAAATTCACCAAGTTCTGAAAACTCAATAATCTCATCCATCTTATCAATAACCATCTGCTCTGGAAAGCCTAAAAGCATACCAGATAGCATGATATTTTCTCGACCGGTTAATTCCTTTTTAAATCCAACACCAATGGATAATAGAGAAATGGAATTATCATGTAAGTCAACGGAACCTTTATCCGGTGAAAAAATACCAGCAATCGCACGAAGCATTGTAGATTTTCCGCTACCATTCTTTCCAATAATTCCCCAGATTTCTCCTTTATTAACCGTAAAGCTTACTCCTCGGACTGCTGAAAACAAATCACTTTTGTTATTCTTTCGTTCAAATAACATCTTCTTTACTGAATAAGTTTTCATTGTTTTATAATTAATCCATAAATCTTTTACTTCAATCGCAGGTTCTTTATTTACTACTTCAACAACTTCTTCTTCTACTTCTTTTGTTTCAACCGAATCTGGTGTTGTTACTTCAAAGAAATCTTGTTCAATTGCTTCACAAACTGCATCGGTTGCTCTTTGCATTAGTTTTTGGATTCTTTTTTGTCTTTGTTCAGGTGTTAAATTTTCTTTTGTTAAATTGTTTGTTAATCCTTTTCTTACTTTTCTTACCTGAGTACGAACTAATGCATCAATTTGCTCTTGTGTCATAATCCTTCCTTTCTAGTATCCGAGTACTCCATCGAGTGACTCGTCATTATCTATCCAATCACTTACTGAAATCTTTCGATACTCATTTTTTGTATCTCTAATGTACACCGTTTCAATTCCTGCATTAATAATCACACGTTTACACATGGAACAGCTATTTGAATGTGCTACATATTCCCCATTACTAACTTCAACTCCAGTTAGATAAAGACTTGCACCAAGCATCTGATTTCTCGACGCACTAATAATCGCATTCATTTCTGCATGAACGCTTCGACATAATTCATAACGTTCTCCTCTAGGGATTTTCATTTTTATTCTTACACATTCACCAATATCTGAACAATTCTTTCTTGCCCTAGGTGCTCCTACATAACCAGTAGAAATTACTTCATCATTATTTACAATAACTGCACCATAATGTCTTCTAAGACAAGTACTTCTTTTTGAAACGACTTCTGCTAAATCTAAATAATAATTGACTTTGTCTCTTCTTTCCATCGCATTCCTCCTTATCTAAATGCATAATCAACTGTTTATTATACTTTTTTATGATAAATATTTCAAGTACCATTGATATTTTATCTAATTTAATATAAAATAAACAATAATTACTACTATAACTATAAAGGAGCCTTTATTTATGAAAAAATTAATTTCCTGGAATGTAAACGGTATTCGTGCTTGTGTCACAAAGGGATTTTTAGACTTTTTTAATGAAGTAGATGCGGATATCTTTTGCATACAAGAAAGCAAATTACAAGCAGGTCAAATCGACCTTGATTTACCAGGCTATCATCAATATTGGAACTACGCCGATAAAAAGGGCTATTCAGGTACGGCTGTATTTACAAAAGAAGAACCTTTAAGCGTTTCCTATGGCCTAGGTATTGATGAACACGACCACGAAGGGCGTGTGATTACTGTTGAATTTCCTAATTATTATCTTGTAAATTGTTATACACCAAATTCTAAGTCTGGTCTTTTGAGACTTCCTTATCGAATGATTTGGGAAGATGCCTTTCGAAACTATTTAACAGGTCTTAATAAGCCAGTAATCTTTTGTGGTGACTTAAATGTTGCTCATAAAGAAATCGATTTAAAAAATCCAAAATCTAATCGAAAAAATGCTGGATTTACTGATGAAGAACGCGGTAAATTTACCGAACTTTTAGATGCAGGATTTATTGATACCTATCGTTATTTTTATCCTGACCAAACAGATATTTACTCTTGGTGGTCTTATCGCTTCCACGCAAGAGAGAGAAATGCAGGTTGGCGTATTGATTACTTTGGTGTATCAGATTGTTTAAAGGAACAATTAGTATCTGCACATATTCATACCGAAGTACTCGGTTCTGACCATTGTCCTGTTGAACTTTGCATAAAAGAATAAAGGAGTAACGCTATGCCACAAGAGAAAATTAGGGTCATACCAAATGACCCAACCCTATCCCCTTATCCATTAGGTGCACAACAACGAGAAGGAAGTGTTCGTTTTACATTAGAAGCACCTGCTAATTCCGTCTGTGAATTAATTCTATGTAAAAAAAGAGCAAATTCTCGTCCTCTTACCTTCGTTTTTCCTACTCAAAGTGCCTATGGTAACATCCATATGCTAACAATTAAAGGGTTAACCTATGGTCAATGGTCTTATTATTACCGTGTCGATGGAATTGATATTCCCGACCCTTGTGGGCAAAATTTTATTGGAGCGAATAAATGGGGGGATGTCAGTCGCCTTAGTACTCCTTATAAAACCCTGTTAACCTTAAACCAATTTGACTGGGAAGACGATAAAAATCCGAATCTTCCTTGGAATGAACTTTTTATTTACCGTCTCCATGTCAGAGGATTTACCATTCATAAATCTTCTAAGGTTAAAAATAAAGGAACTTTTGCCGGTATTATTGAAAAGCTCCCTTATTTACAATCCTTAGGAATTACTGCAATTGAACTTATGCCAGCTTATGAATTTGAAGAAATCGAACTAACTGGTGGTCTTCATCAGTTTCCTACTGGACGCACTAATTACTGGGGATATAATCGTTCTTATTATTATGCACCAAAAGCTGCTTATGCTAGCAAAGAATTTGCTCCTGACTCCTTTAAAGAATTAGTAAAGACTTTCCATAAAGCAGGAATTGAAGTATTTATGGAATTTTACTTTACTCCCGAAACTTCTACCCAACAGGTATTAGATATTTTACGTTATTGGCGAATCAATTATCATATAGATGGATTCCATATCTTAGGTAATGCTCATTTACCAACGATTGCAGCAGATCCCTTACTTGCTAATACTCGATTATTCGCTGATACTTGGACTGGCTGTGATAGCGAACCTACACCGAACTTTAGACAGTATTTACACAGTGTATCTACTGGTAAAGTTGTAAAAAATCACTATGAAGAGCTTACCACTCCTATCCCTTCCGTTAATAAGAAAAAATCCAGCGAGCATCTTGCCTATATTCACAACGGATTCCAAATCGATATTCGTAGATTCTTACGAGGTGATGAAGGCATGATTGGCAACTTTACCATGCGAATGAGGGAAAACCCTCAAGATATTCACGTCATCCATTACTTAGCTACCAATAATGGCTTTACTTTAAAGGATAACTTCACCTACGAAGGCAAACATAATGAAATCAATGGTGAGCAAAATCGCGATGGTGTCAATGACAATTTTTCTTTTAATTGCGGTGAAGAAGGACCTTGTACTAGTCGCTTAGTGAATCAACTCAGAAAAACTCAGATTTTTAACGCACTTTCTCTATTATTTTTAAGTCAAGGAATCCCTTTAATTCAAGCTGGAGATGAGATGGGGCATACCCAATATGGCAACAACAATGCTTGGTGTCAAGACAATACAATTTCTTGGCTTGACTGGAAGGACCTTCAAAAAAACCGAGAGATTTTCCAATTTTTCAACTTTTTAGTTGGACTTCGAAAATCTCATCCTGTATTTAGAAATCCATTACCTCTTACTCAAAGTGACCCAAAAGGTTATGGACTTCCTGATATTTCTTTCCACGGACTTGAACCTTGGCGACCAAATTTTGATCCTTTTTGTCGTCAAAGTGCGATTCTTTATGAAGGACGTTATGCTGCAACTACTGATGAAACGTTTTACTTACTTTGTAATATGTATTGGATTCCGTCTGAATTTTGGCTCCCTTCTTTAAAAGAAGGCTATGAATGGAGAATGGTATTTTCTACTGGTGCGAAAAATAAAAAAGGACTTCCTTCTTTAGAAAATCCGCTAAAACTAAAACACCAAAAACGTTTGATGGTCGAAAGTCGTGGAATTGTATTATTGGTAATGAGAAAGAAAGAAAACGATGACTAATTATCAATTAAAATGGATTGCAATGATTAGTATGGTTATCGACCATACGGGTTATGTCTTTTTTCAGGCTTCGCCCTATTATGAACTCTTTCGTATCATTGGTCGAATATCCTTTCCCCTCTACTGCTACTTATTAGTAGAGGGGTTCTTTCATACAAGCAACCTAAAAAAATATTGGATTCGAATGGGAATTTTAGCAATTAGTTCACAACTTCCATTCTATTTAATCGGGGGTAAGGGGTTAAACGTAGTATTTACGTTATTTTTAGGATTAACAGCCCTAATCTTTTTTAAATATGAAAAGACAATTCCCATTCTTTTATGTATGATTGTTGCTATTTTCTTACACACAGATTACAGTTGCATGGGGGTATTACTTATTATTATCTTTTATTTAGCCTATTGGCAAGAACATAAGTATCTTTACTATGCTACTGCAACAGGGTTAACTCTTAATAATATTTGGTGTATTTTTTCGATTCCCTTTCTTTATTCTTATAATGGAAAAAAAGGCAACAGTAGACTTCCAAATCTTTTCTACTATGCCTTTTACCCTGCTCATTTATTTATTTTATACTTGCTTTCATTATTCTTCTAATAGCATAACAGCATGTTGCGGTAGATACAGATAATCTGGTAATCTACCGTTTCCTTTATCTAGAATCTTTTGCCATTTTTCTCTTGCAACAAACCAACACAATTGGTGGTCGATATCACTTCCGCCTTCAGTTTCTAAAAACAAATGTTGTTCAAATGGAAATTGAATCGAACTTTTTACCTTTAATGGAATACAATTTTTCTTTGGTGATTCCCAATGTGCCTTTAAATCATGTGCACGAATTCCCATATATTTAAATCGATCTTCTACGATTTGTTCACTATAGAATGTAAATTTCCAATCTAATGCCTCTACTGTATGATCATCAATCTTTCGAATCCTTGAAAGATTCTTACAACCAGTAAGCTTTGCAACCTCTGCTTTCTTAGGTTTTGCAAAAAGTTCCTTCGTATCTCCAATTAAAATGGATTTGCCTTTTTGAATTGCCATAAGTCTTTCACAAAATTGATAGACCTCATCTCTACTATGAGTTACCATTAGAATATCTCCATGATATTCCTGTAACGTTTCAATTAATTGCTCTTGTAAAATCTCTTTTAAAAAGCTATCTAATGCTGAAAACGGCTCATCTAACATAATTAAATCAGGATTATAAGCCATAATTCGACCTAAGGCTACTCTTTGCTGTTGACCACCTGATAACTGTGACGGATATCTGTCTCCTAATCCATCTAATTGAAACTGCTTTAATTGTTTTTCAATAATTTCTCTTCTACGCTCTTTATTTTTTTCACGAATCCCTGCTCCAATATTTTCTGATACCGTCATATTCGGAAATAATGCATAGTTTTGAAATAAATATCCTACATTTCTTGCCTGTGGCTTTAGATTAATTCGTTTATTCGAATCAAAAAGTACTCGATCATTTAACACAATTCGTCCGGAATCTGGCTTTTCAATTCCAGCAATACATTTTAATGTCATACTTTTACCAGAGCCGGATGCTCCTAAAATTCCAAGTCTTCCGCTAATTTGTTCCATTTCAATATCTAGAGCAAAGCTTCCAAAATTTTTCTTAATTTTTACATCTAAGGACATATTACCAAGACCTCACATTCTTATTTTCCTTACCAGAAATAATATTCATTGCTACAATTACTACAAATGCAATTGCTATAATCACCAATACCCAAAAACCTGCCGTTCCATAGTCTCCATCTTGAATAACCATCGCAATCTCTTGAGAAATTGTACTCGTCTTTCCTGGAATATTTCCGGCAAGCATTGAAGTTGCACCATATTCACCAAGTGCACGAGCAAAAGTTAAAATCGTACCGGATGCAATACCAGGTCCTGCATTTGGCATTACAATTTTCCAGAAAATCTTCATTTCTGACATTCCAAGTGTACGTCCAGCATAAATCAAATTAATATCTAATTGTTCAAAAGCAGCTCTTGCATTTCGATACATTAATGGAAAGGCAATTACTGTCGCTGCAAAAATACATCCAAGCCAAGTCTGTACTACTTTAATATCAAATGTGTCATATAAATAACTACCAAATGGGCGACGTAAGCTAAAGATAATCAATAAAAAGAAACCCGCTACGGTAGGGGGTAATACCATAGGAAGGGTTAAAATTCCATCTGCAATCGCTTTTACCTTCGATCCTGCCTTTACTACCTTTCTCGCTGCAAAAATTCCTAAAAAGAACGAGAAAAAAGTCGCTACAATTCCTGTTTTTAATGAAATAATCAACGGACTCCAATCTAGTTCGCCAGTAATTCCAAATAGTTGTTCTAACATCGTATCTCCTTACTAAAAAAAGGTAAGGATGTTACCATCCCCACCCGAAATATGTATCAAACTAGTTCTGTACGTTTGTATCGAACTGATACTTATCAAATACTGCCTTTGCTTCATCAGACATTACAAAGTCGATAAAGTTCTTAGCTACTTCCTGCTGTACTTCAGAAGCTTCTTTATTAACAACCTGTGCGATTGGATAGATAACATCACCTGTTAAATCATAAGATACTTTTTCGATAATATCAATCTTATCATCCATTCCATAAATATCTGAATAATATACTGTACCTACTTCATTAGAACCTTCTGCAATAGCTGCTGTTACAGCACCTACATTTGCACATTCATTGATTTCGATTCCACCTAAAGCTTCTGATACCTGCTGTGTAGTAATTGTAGAAACATCATCTACTTTATCAAGCATACTAGCGTTTACTAAAGCCTGACGAGTATATTTACCAACTGGAACACTACCATCTGCTAATGCAAAGCTCTTAGCATCTTTAATATTGTCTAAACCAGTTACCTTGGTTCCACTGTTCTTAGGAGTTACAATACAAACCTGATTGTTTACAACGTTGTAACGAGTTCCATCTACAACTAATTTATCATCATTCTGTAAAGTATCCATCTGCTTTTGTGCTGCTGAGAAGAATACATCACATGCTGCACCTTCTTCAATCTGAGTTAATAAAGTACCTGAACTATCATAGCTTGGCTGAATCGTAACATTAGGCTGTTTTTCATTATACATCTTAATGATTTCATCTAATGCACCATTTAAACTCTTTGCTGCAAATACAGTAATCGTTGTCACTTCATACTGATTATTATCTGCACTTGCTGCACTTGTGCCAGCTGCTTCTGTCTTAGCTGCTGTAGTTTCTGTGCTGTTAGAACTACTGCTGCATCCTGTTAACATGCTACCTACCATGCCTGCTGCAAGTAAAGCTGCTAAAAATCTTTTTTTCATTTTTATAATACCTTTCATTTCATTTTTGTTAGTTTTTATTCTAGCACAATCTTATGTATTTGTCTACTTTATTCTAAAATTTTCATAAAACGAACAAAAGTACAAGCTGTTTTTATGCAGTTTGTACTTTTATTCCTTGTAATTCCTTAATCTTATTGTTTTATTGTATAGGATTTTATCATATTTTTGTACATATTACAAGACTTTTATTGATGTTTTGTTTTGTTTTATTATGTTAATTCATTGTTGACAAAAATAACTTTTTGTCAGAAAATAGAAATCAGAATAAAATTTGGAGGCAAAAATGATGAAACCTAACTTTAAAAACTTAATTCCAAAAGAAGAAGCACTCGAAAAAATCTTCAACATTTGGCATCCCGTTTCCAAAACCGAGACCATTTCTATCAATGAAGCAAAAGGACAAATTTTAGCCGAAGATATCTACGCTCAATATAATTTTCCTATGGTTCGTGCTTCTAGAATGGATGGTATTGCTGTAAAATCAGACCAATTTGCTAACGGAATTCCAGATACTAGTAATTGGAAACTTGGTATCGACTTTATCCGTGCCGATACTGGTGATGATTTTGATGATGCATTTGACAGCGTAATCCCAATTGAACAGGTCACCCTTTTACCAGATGGTGGAGTAACGCTTACCGATGATGTTAAGGTCGAAAAAGGAAGCAATGTAAAGCCTCAAGGAACCGATATCCAAAAGGGGACCCTTGCTGTTCCTACGAATACACTTCTTAGTGCACTCGATGTTACTGCAATTGCAATGTGTGGATACACCGAAATCTTGGTCATTAAAAAGCCTATCGTTGCATTTGTCCCTACTGGAAGTGAACTCATTGCTCTTGGAAATGAACCTAGCCGTGGACAACGTTTTGATACCAATAGTATCATGGTTCGTCAAATCCTTGAAGAATATGGTGCAACCCCTCTTTTACATCCTATTGTGAAAGATGATAAAGCATCAATCGAAGAAGCTCTTAATGAAATGCTTCCAAAAGCCGATATTGTCATCTTAAATGCTGGTACATCAAAAGGCGGCGAAGATTACTGTGTTGAAATTTTAAAAGAACGTGGCGAACTTATTTTTAGTGGAGTTGCTGCTGTTCCTGGTAGACCGATGAGTGTTTCAATGATTGACAATAAACCAGTCATCAATATGTCTGGACCTTCCTTTGCTGCTTTTTATAGTACCGATTGGATGATACAAGCACTTGTGTATAAACAGTTAGGAATCAATATGCCAAAACG
>CABUZU010000010.1 GCA_902496125.1 uncultured Lachnospiraceae bacterium | reverse complement strand
CGCCGCCAGCGTTCATCCTGAGCCAGGATCAAACTCTCGTTAAAAATGTTTGAAGCTGTTTCAAGATTAACTTTGGCTAATCTTTCTTCCATCTTACTGTTGTTTGGGTCATTAGTTTGTTACTAATGCTCGTTTGTTCTGAATTATTCTCTTTTAGAATCTTTCAGGGTTGGAATGTATTGTTTTATTATCAAGGTTCTGTGCTGTTCTTTTTTTCATCAGCAACTCTGATATTTTATCATAAGTTGTTTTCTTTGTCAAGAACTTTTTTATTTTTCATCTTCGTTGTTTGTGTTTCTCACTCACAACGCTCGTATATACTACCATGACAAAATCAATTTGTCAACAAGTTTTTTGACTTTTTTATAAAAAATGTTTTTCCTGAAGAATTAATCTTCCATCTAAGCTATATCTATTCGTGAATATACTAAATAAATGTCTTTTTCTTGCTTTATCCATCGCATTTTTTACCATCTCTAATGCTAATTCACGATTTAATACTTTACCTTGTGCCTGCATATTTTCTGCTAATAACGCCAATTCAAAATAGACATCATCTTCAATCTCTGCACCACTCTCTAAAGCATAGTCCCTAATCCAAGAACAAAACATCGTTGTTTCCCTAGTCTTTTCTTCAAGTCTAGGATCTAAACTCAAATTTTCTTCTGTCTCTTCTTCAATTATTGGTTCTTCAATTATTGGAGAAGATTTAATTACGGCTTCTTGCGTATATATCAGATCGACCTCTTTTTTTAATTGTTCTATTTCATTTAATAATTCTGTATAAAGTGTATCTTCATCATCATCTTTTTTAATATTTTCTACTTCACTACTATCTGCAAATACAATTTCTTTCAAATCCGAAAGATTAAGCTGTGGCTTTTCTTCTTTTGTTTCCATCTTTAACTGTTCTTCTTCTTCAAGAGTTAATTCTCCATATTTACTCCGGATTTCAATTGCTCTTCTTGTATAATTATTGGCACCAAAATAAAAAATTAGCTTATGACATGCTGATATACAAGCACCAGTATTTCCTACTTGGTCATATAATCTCGTTAATTCATACAGCCATTCTTTCTTTGGATTTTCTTTACAACAAGCTTCTAATAATCTAATTTGCTCATTTATTGGCTTTTTATACAATTTAGCCATATAATATTCAACGGCAACTATCTCATTCGAATTAGTCCAACGTTCTTTAAATTCCTGATAAAAATATTCTCCATTCTTTAAATCGCCATTTTTTGCACAAATTTCAATTAAACGATAAATATTTCCTTTACCATTTTGTCCTTTTTTATAAGCTAACAATAAAATTCCTTCTGCATCTGCAATTCGACCAAGCTGTTCATAGGCCCTTGCAATTTCTGGAAGAAGTCTTACATTTTCTTCTTTTTTCCAATCAACTTCCTCGGATAATCGGATTGCCTTTTGATAGTCTTTATTTGATAAAAGACGACGAATTTCCTTATTTCTTTCTAAAACACTCATTTTCCCACCACCTTATTGTCAAAAAGGCATCTTTAATGTATTGTACACAAAAGATGCCTTTGTTTTTTTCGTAACTATTATTATTTTGTTTCTGTCTGTGCTTGTGATGAAGCCTCAGTCTGTGCCTGTGACGTAGTCTCGGTCTGAGACTTAGTAGAACTTTCAGTAGAATTAGCTGATGTTGTTTCTGCTTCATAAATCGTATGTTTATCAAATGTAATCTTTGCCCATACATCTTCTTCTACTTTAAATTTCTTCTTAGACCATTCGGTATAAGTTTTATTGAATAATTCATCTTTTCTTTCATCAATAATCTTAGTTTTTGCTTCTTTTGCTGCATCTTTGTCATCATCACTAGTACAAGAAAGCACATACCAACCAGTTCCTTTTACCTGATAGGTTGTGATATCACCTGTTGATAAAGTAGCTGCTTTTTTACCTAAATCAGTATTATTTTCACCATTTTTAGAGTAAGACTCTGTTGATGTAGTCAAACCATCATAATCTTTACATACTGTATCTAAATCCTTACCAGCTTTTACTTTATCAGCAATTTCCTTTGCTGTCTTTTCACCATCTCTATATTTATCATTATTCTCAGAGATTAACACATATTTCACGGTTACCTGTCTTGCTTCTTCATCGGTTACATTAGTATCTACATTTGCAACGACAGCTTCCCATACTTTATTCGCTAAAGCATTATTCGTATAGACTTTTGTTACTAAGTCTTCGGTTGCATCGGCAGCTTTAATTAATTTTTTATCTGATGTATCTAAAAATTCTTTCACTGCCTTACTAACTTTCTTTTTATCATCATCAGAAAGTGAAACCTTATATTCATCTGCATGTTCCATTAAAACATAGGTCTGCATAATTTCTGACATTACATTTTCCTTTAAGTTGTCTTCCATTGTTCCACTACCAGCATCAGTAGACCAAAAATCACTTCCATAATAAGAAGAGTAAAAACGTTCATACATATATTGATAATATCTAGCATCAAAATTCGCTTCATCTAAGTAAATCTTTTGGTCGCCATAAGTTGCTACAACAGTCTTAGAATAATCATCCTCTGTCACAGCCGTACAACCTGTAAAAGTGGTTGCTCCTAATGCTACTGTTAATCCTAATGTTAAAAATCTTTTAATCTGTTTCATATAGCCCCCTAAATTTATAACTGGTAAAAAAACAAAAGGCGGTCTGTATTCCTACACTCCCGCCTCTAATACTTTCATTTAATTTTACCGTGCATCCAGCTTCGAACTGACACCATAAGCGGTACCCTAGCAGTTAACTCCGTCCAGGCTACCTTACGGCACACAGAAGGTCTTACTTAGTGCTGCTTCATTCCTGACCTGACACGGTTCATAAGTTCCTGTTGCGTAAGACCCAAACTTCATCGTCACTTACTAGGGGCAGCCCTACAGTGAACAGCCCTTGGCTTAGATATCACCCCTGCTGTAGCGGATTGCAGGTACAAGGCACCGCTAACTCCCCGGCTGCACGGTAATTTTTAGTATACACATACATGAGTTATTTGTCAAGTAAAGGTGTTTTAACTTTTTTATTTCTTTGTCTTAATTCTTTAAAAAAGTCCTTTAACATTGTTGAACAAACATCTTCTAACACATGATAGGTAACCTCTACTTGATGATTAAATTGCGGAATTTGTAATAAATTTAAAATCGAGCCAGCACATCCTGCCTTTTCATTCATACAGCCAATTACCACTCGTGGAATCCTAGCTTGTACAATGGCTCCAGCACACATCTGACAAGGTTCTAGCGTTACATAAAGCGTACACTCTTCCAAACGCCAATCACCCATTACTTTACTGGCTTTTTTAATTGCATTGAGTTCTGCATGAGATAATGTATTTTTATCTATTTTTCTACGATTATAACCTCTTGCAATAATTTTATCTTGATAGACAATCACACATCCAATAGGCACTTCCCCTATTTTCCAAGCTTTTTTTGCTTGTTTAATTGCCTCTTTCATATACTTTTCATCTTGTTCCATAAAACCTCACCTTGTATAAACTTTTTAGCTGTGATAAAATAACTTACATTTATCAAGTATCAAGAAAGGATTTTATCTATGAATTTTTATGGCTTACAAAAAACAACACTCTTAGACTATCCAGGACTTGTTGCCGCTACAATATTTACCGGCGGATGCAACTTTAAATGTCCTTACTGTCACAACTATAGCCTTATCTCTCCAACCATTTCAAACTCTATTTATTCAGAAGATGAAATTTTATCCTTTTTAAAACATCGAAGTGGTATTTTAAAAGGTGTCTGTATTACCGGTGGAGAACCAACTCTTCATAACGAACTTCCTATTTTTATCAAAAAAGTAAAATCTCTTTCCCTTAAAGTAAAACTAGATACCAATGGCTCGAATCCAACCATGTTAAAAAATCTAGTAAACAATAACTGGATTGACTATGTTGCAATGGATATTAAAACTTCACCTAATAAATATTCACAAATTACAAACAATCCATCTGTTCTTTCTTCGGTTTTAGAAAGTGTTCAGTTTCTAAAGGATTCGACTATTCCCTATGAATTTCGTACAACGATTGTAAAAGAATTACATTCTGATGACGAAATTTTAAAAATCGGTCATTGGCTAAAGGGTTGCAATCAATACTTTTTACAAACTTATAAAGATAACGATGAAATCCCTTATCTTCTTCATGCTCATAGTGAAACTACGATAAAGCATTTTTCTGATATCCTGAGACCCTTTATTTCTAATGTTTTTATTCGTTAATTAGTTGCTGATAGACCTCTCTTTTTGAGATTCCTCTATCCTTTGCTACTTGTTTCATTGCCGATTTTTTATCCATACCACTTGATAAATATTTTTCCATATGTTCTTCGATTGTCATCGTTTCGAATTGTTCTTGCTGCTCTTTTTCAATGCTTTCAAAACTTTTTCCTTCGATGACTAAAACATATTCACCTCTAGCTGGATTAACTTCTAAATTCTGTATCGCTTGTCCTAGCGTTGTCACTGATTTTTCTTCATATTTTTTCGTCAGCTCACGACACAGAGTAATTTTTCTTTCACTTCCTAGTGTATCAGCTAATTGTTTTAATGTTTTCTCTAAATGGTGAGGTGCTTCATACATCACAATTGTTCTAGTTTCATTCGCTAATTGAAATAGTACTTGTTCTCTTTCTTTTTTATTTGCAGGCAAAAAAGCTTCAAAACAAAATCTTCTCGTTGGCAATCCAGATTGAATTAATGCTGTGATACAAGCTGCTGCTCCCGGAAGCGCACTAACCTCTACTCCTGCTTCTATACACTGTTTTACTAATTCTTCACCAGGGTCTGAAATGCCCGGAGTACCAGCATCGGTAATTAATGCAATCGTTTTGCCATCTAGCATGGTTTTTACTAACTGTCTTGCCTTCTCTACTTTATTGTACTCATGATAACTTGTCATTGGTGTATGAATATCAAAATGATTTAATAGCTTAATACTATGACGAGTATCTTCTGCTGCAATTAAATCTACGTTTTTTAGTGTATTAAGCACACGAAATGTAATATCTTCTAAATTTCCAATCGGTGTCGCACATAAATACAACATTCCTTGATTATTCTCCATAAATTTGTAAAACCTCCTGTGTATATTTTCCTGGTTCATCATATACAATCAATGGAGATTCCACTCTCATTTGTACACCACCATTGTGAAGTGCCTCAATTAAAACCATATTTGCTTCTTCCTCTTTAAATGGATGAATATATCGCATTCTTTTTGGTTCTAAATGATATGTTCTTAGAGTGCACAATAAATCCATCAATCGTCTAGGTCTATGCACTAAATAAAAGCGACCCTTTGGCTTTAATAGCTTCGATGCTTCTCTTGCAATATCCTCAAAGTTACATAAGATTTCATGCCTTGCAATTGCTTTTGGCTTTGTAGGATTTACAATTCCATGCGTTTGATTCATATAAGGTGGATTACAAGTAACTACATCAAAAGAACAAGGTTTCAATATCGTAGAAGCCTCTTTAATATCACCACAGACAATTTCTATCTTATCTTCTAGTTGATTTAACCGAACACTTCTAGATGCCATATCGGCAACAGGTTGTTGAATTTCTAACCCAACAAAGGACTCTCCCTGTGTTTTAACTTCTAATAAAATTGGGATAATTCCTGTTCCTGTACCCATATCTAATACTCGCTCTCCTTTTTTTACGTTAGCAAATCCGGAGAGCAAAATCGCATCCATACCAAAACAAAAATAATCTGGGTTTTGAATAATACGATATCCTTTTCTTTGTAAATCATCAATGCGCTCGTTTTCTTTTAACAGCGTTTTCATGATAACTTAGAATTTCCTTCCCTTTTTTCTAATGCCTCTAATTTCTTTAATTCCTTATCGTCAATATTGACACGTTCTCTTTTTCTCTTTGGTTTAAACTTTAATTGAGAAACCTTATACTCTCGTACTTCTTTTTCATCTTTGTTTAAATCTACAATAACTTTTACTAATTGACGAAGTACATTTACACTTTGCACCTCACCCTTTAATCCATCATCTGTTGTGACATAATCCCCTATAGATGGCAAACGGCTATTTAAATATTCATAAGTTTCTTCTTCATTTTTTAAACAGCACATTAAACGACCACAAGTACCACTAATCTTTGATGGATTTAGGGATAAATTCTGTTCCTTCGCCATTTTAATTGATACTGGAATAAACTCAGACATATAAGTATGACAACACAATGGACGACCACAGCATCCAAGTCCACCACGAATCTTTGTCTCATCTCTTACCCCGATTTGACGAAGTTCAATTCTTGTCTTAAATACAGAGGCTAAATCCTTTACCAACTCTCTAAAGTCAATTCGTCCTTCTGCGGTAAAATAAAACAATACCTTATTGTTATCAAATGTATATTCCGCATCAATTAATTTCATTTCTAATTTATGCTTTGCAATTTTTTCTAAGCAAATCTTAAAAGCTTCTTTTTCTTTTTCTTTATTCTCCAATTCTACTGCATCATCTTCTTGTGTTGCAACACGAATTACTGCTTTTAAAGGTTGTACCACTAAATTTTCATCGATTAATCGATTTTCAAGGACTACATTTCCATATTCGATTCCTCTTACGGTTTCTACAATTACATTTTGTCCTTTCTCGATTTCTAATCCAGCAGGGTCAAAATAATAAATTTTTCCTGCCTTTCGAAATCTTACTCCAATTACTTTTATCATTTATTAATTCTCCTTCATTGTAATTAGCAATAATTCCATTGCTAATTCAAAGTTTACATTCGCTTTTAGACGCGTCTCAGCCTTATCAAGAGCCTCTGAAATTTGGTCAAGTCCTGGAAAGCTACTTGCATGTGCAGCCTTTTTAATTTCCACAAAATCATCTTTAAAAATCAATAAGTTGATATCCATTGATGCTTTAAATACGGTTACATCACGATACCATAAACGCAACAATTCAATTACTTCTGGTACATGTTCTTGTACACGTTTTACAACATCTAATAACTGATAAACCGGTCTATCCTTTCTAGTATGAACTAATTCCATTACATAATCATAAACCTTTTTAAAATCTTCTGATTCTACAAAACTTAACGCTTTTCCTAAGCTACCTCTAGACATCGCAGCATATAACTCTGCTTGTTGTGTCGTAATCTCATATTTTTTTAGCAATTCTTCTTTAATAATTGTATTATAAATTGGCTGTAATTTTAACGTTACACATCTTGATAAAATAGTAGGTAAGAAACTGTCTGAATTATTGGTAATAAAAATTAAAATAACATATTCAGGTGGTTCCTCAATTGTTTTTAATAATGCATTTTGAGCCCCTTGCGTTAATTTCTCAGCTTCATCTATAATATAAATTTTATATGCACTGCTATAAGGCTTAATTGCAACATCATTTACAATCTGTTTTCTTACTTCATCGACACCAATGCTTCCTGCCTTTTCATGTTTTACATAAATCACATCAGGATGAGAATCGGCTAAAAACTGCTTGCAAGAATGACAATTTCCACAAGGTTCTACTTTACTATTCTCACATAAAAGAGTCATAGCAAATGCCTTTGCTAATGTCTTTCTTCCACTTCCTTCTTCACCTGTTAAAATATATGCATGTGAAATCTGTTCTGAGTTAATTACTTTTTTGAAATATTCCTTTACTTTTTGATGTCCCGCTATTTCTTGAAAACCAGGCATATCAATTACCTCCTATCGTCTGGGAAGACTTTATTTGATGAAATTACTTCACCAATTTCTTTTAAGCATTCCTCTAAATTTTCATTTTTATATTTTATATGAATACCACATTCCTCTAGCCTCTCATCACTAAAATCTTGTTGGTCAGCTAAAAATCTGCGGCACATTTCATCATAACTAGGGTTTAACTGTTTTTTCTCTCTATCCATAGCTCGCTGTAGACGAACCCCATCCTCAACTTCTAGATATAGGGGAACAACAACTTCTTGTCCAAAATATTTTTTTATACTCTGATAGGACTCTAATGTTCCTATCATCAAATAATCGGTTTCTAAGCTTAAGTCAATTTGTCCATCATCTACTGTAAAATATCTCCATGGTCCATAGACTGTTTCATAGACCCTACTCTCAATAATCTGATTTTTTTTCTCTTTTTCTAAATAATCCTCATCACTTACGAAAAAATATTGCTTTCCATTTTTTTCATTTTCTCTAAGTGGACGTGTTGTATAGGGTACTACTTTTTTCAATGAAAATCTTTCTAAAAGCTTCTCATACATTGTATCTTTCCCTGATGCACTTTTTCCCATTAAAAAATAAATTCTTCCCATTGAATTTTTCCATCCTCTGTTAGACCATGAACTTTTATTTCTGAATCTAAATATTTTTGAATTTTCTCTATACTTTCCTTTGTAATTTTCTCTCCTGGTACAAGTATTGGAATCCCTGGGGGATAAGTATAAATATAACTTACACTTTTTTTACCAATACAATCACTAAAATCAAAAGATTTTTTTTGCTCTTTACTATGATAACCAATAAGTTTATTATCTATTTGATATAACGCATCTGCTAGTCTGTCAAATCCTTCTTTACTATCGTTTACTGTCGTCATTAATATAACATAATTTTCTGTTGCCATTTCTGCTTGTAAATGATAATCAGTTAATAACTTCTCATATAATTTTCTTGCATTCCATCCAATACCAAAGGTTCCAATTACAATTTTAGAATCATCAAAACAATCTTGTTCCAATAATTTTAGATTTTTTAGTCTCCTAAGCTTAGTTCTTAACTCTTGTAAATTGCTCCAATAGACATTAAATAATTCAGTTCCCTTTTCATCCATTAATCGAATACATTCTTGTATTGATGCCATCAAAAGATAAGATGGGCTCGAACTTTGAAAAATATCTAAGAAAAATTTTATTTTATCACAATCTACAAGGTCGTTTCCTACATGTAAAATCGCAGTTTGTGTCAGCGATGGAAGTGTTTTATGCAAGCTTTGAATTACCATATCTGCTCCATATTCTAATGCAGATTTTGGCCATTGTAAACCAAAATTTAAATGTGCTCCATGAGCTTCATCCACAATTAAAAGCACTTGATATTTATGGCAAATGTTTGCAATGGATTCGATATCGGATATCACGCCTTCATAAGTTGGAGATACCATAATAAAGGCTTGGATATTCGGTGTATTTTTTAACTTTTCTTCTAAAGCCTCTGGCCTCACCTGTCCAAAACATTCCCATCCTTCTATCCAATCAGGCAATAGATACTGTGTATTAATTTCCCTTAAATATGTTGCATGATAAGCAGATTTATGGCAGTTCTTTGCCATTAAAAGCGTTCCATCTTTTTTCACACTTGCACAAATTGCAGCTAAAATTCCTGCACTACTTCCATTGACTAAAAAAAATGATTTCTTCGTTGAATAAATATCTGCTGCCTCTTGTTGTGCTAATGTAAGAAGTCCGTCAGGCTCTGGATGATGCAAATCATCAAAACCTTCAATCTCTGTAATATCAATTTCATATGGATTTATAAATTCCATATTTCTTCTTTTATGACCTGGCATATGAAAAGGATAATAGTCACTTTTCGCATACTCCTTTAATTTATGATAAATCCCCTTTGAACAATCTTTAATATCCATTATTCCTCTACATTAATATCACAAGGCGTAATATCAAATAACATATCTCTTGCAAATGCTAAAATTCCTGTTACCGGGTCTGCACCCTCTGCCATTTGAAGCTTATGGATTTTAAATTCCCAACCTTCATCATCGCCTTCTGCATAAAATACATAATTTTCGTAGTTTTTATCTACCTTCATTGTATGATTGCTGATTGAAACTCCTGTGACAATTGAAATTCCATCAGCAACACAATTATATCCCGGTATGATTGCATGAATTTTTTCTGTAGGTTTAAAAATTTTCTTTAATTCCTCTCCCATACGAAATCCACATGCTAAACCTGCACACTCATGTCCATGTGCTTTTACTGCTAAATCCCATAATTCCATATTCATCGTTCTTTCCCCCTACTCTTCTCTAGTATTACAACTTCCTAACATCATATCGACCATCTGATGCACTAATTTAGCCGTTTCATCGTCTGCTAACGAATAGTGCATCTCCTTGCCTTCACGACGACTTTTAATAAGTCCAGCACCTTTTAATATTTTTAAATGATGTGCGACTGCTGGTGCTGACATATCAACTGCACTTGCAATGTTGCACACACATTCTTCACAATGACATAACATCCATAAAATTCGAAGTCTTGTTACATCACTAACCAAAGCAAATATATTAGAGACTTTTTCAAATGTTTCCACATCTGGAAGCCTTTCTAAAACTTTACTGATATCTCCATGGTCATGTGGTAATTTTTTAATACTCATCAATTCCCCTCCCAGATGACTTTCTACTATCATTTTTTCTACTACTTAAAAGTTTACTTCATGGCTTAGTAGTTGTCAAGCAATTGCCATTTTTAGTACAGAAAAATAGCCCCGAATAAATCGGGGCTATCAGATTAATTTTGATTAAATACGTCTTTATCCAATGCTTTTTCTTGATATGAAACGATTGTTGTACAAACGGCATCACCTGTAATATTAACTGCGGTACGAAGCATATCTAGAATACGGTCAATACCCATAATTAACGCAATACCTTCGGTAGGAAGTCCTACACTCTGCAATACCATTGCCAATGTAATAAGACCAACCGATGGAACACCTGCTGTACCAATCGAAGCTAATGTTGCTGTTGCTACAACTGTGATAAGGTCAGATGTCGTAAGTGACATTCCATAAACTTGTGCAATAAAGATAACGGCAACGCCTTGCATAATAGAGGTACCATCCATATTAACAGTTGCACCTAATGGAATTGTAAAAGAAGAAATCTTCTTACTAACGCCCATTTTCTTATTTAACGTATCAATTGATAATGGAATCGTTGCATTTGAAGTTGCTGTTGTAAAAGCAAAGTTCATAACAGGGAAAAATTTCTTTACAAATTTTAATGGATTTAATCTTGTAAAAATAAATAATAAAATTTGGTATACACCAAAACACTGAATGAACAATGCTAAGATAACCGCTGCCATGTATTTTAACATCGGAACAAATGCATCAAATCCAATGTTTGCAAATGTACGTGCAATTAAACAAAATACACCAATTGGTGCCACACTCATAACTGCCATCGTCATTTCCATCATGATGTTATTAAATTCATTAAAGAAATTCGCAACGGTTGAAGCCTTGCTTCCAAGCTTAGCTAACATAATTCCAACAAATAAAGCAAATACAATAATTGGCAGCATATCTGCATTAGCTAAAGATTCCACTGGATTCTTTGGAATAATATTTAATAATGTTTCTTTAAATGGTTGCTTATCTGCAATCGTAATATCTGCCTTTGATACATTATCCATTGTAACGCCAATACCAGGATTGATAATCGATGCCACGGTAAGTGCAACAGTTACTGCAAGAGTTGTGGTAAACAGATAAAATAATACGGTCTTTATTCCAACCTTACCTAATGTTTTCGTATCACCGATTGCCATACTACCACAAATTAATGAACAAAATACTAACGGTACAACAAGCATCTGCATCAGTCTAATAAAACCTTGTCCAATTACATAAAGAACACCTTCAATGATTACATCATCTCGAAAAGAGCCTGCGGGTACTAAATAATGTAGGGCAACACCACATAATGCACCAATAATCAATGAAGCAAAAATCTTCGTTGAAAGGTCTAATTTCTTTTTCGGTTCATGTTTTTTATCCATTAGTTTATACCCCCTATGGATTTTATATAATCAGAAAGAGCATCTTTCCAAAATGTAGGTTGCTCTAAATTCTCTAAACGCAACATCATATTGTCAAGTACAGAATACGTATCGTCATCATTCGTTTCAATAATTTCTAATTGATTTTCTAGATGAGCAATACGTAAAATTTCTTTTGCATATTCATATCGACTACAACTTCCCTGGCATACTGCATGGTGGATACCAAGGCTGTCGTTATCAATAAACTGTTCAATTGTTTTTGCAAGTTCTGTTGCACTTGTTGGACAACCATATTGAGCAGATGATACCTCTAATGCTTTACAATTTTTATCATTTGCTGCATCTAATACCGTATGCAAGAAATCATGTCCAATTCCATATACCCAACTACTGCGCACAATGACATGGCGAGGGCAAAGAGTTTGTACAAATCTCTCCCCTGCTAATTTACTTTGTCCATATACAGTATCTGGTATTGGTAAATCAAATTCATTATAAGGTTTATTCGCTTTATGAGCAAAAACATCATCGGTTGATAGATGAATTAATTTTGCATTAATACTCTGTGCTAAAACTGCAAGGTTTCTTGCTCCAACTGCATTAATTAAAAATGCTTTATCTGGATTTTTCTCACAAGCATCAATATCTCCAAATCCAACACAATTGATAATAATATCTGGACGATTTACTCTTACAAATTGTTCTACTTCTTCACGGTCTGTAATGTCTACTTCATTGTGGTCAGTTGGAAGTAGTTCATATCGAATACAATCTAATAATGTTGTTAGTGCTGAACCAACATGTCCCTTAGAACCTGCAATCCATATCTTTTCCATTCAAGTATCCTCCTAAAATAAAAATGCCCGACGTATTTTGTGGGATGATTAGCCGGGACGTATTTATTTTATTCTAAATGTATAAAAAAATCAAGACCAAGAATTTCTTGCCTATATAAAGTGAATATGATACACTAATACCAGCAATAATTGGGAGGTTTTTATGAACTATATCGTATTAGATTTAGAATGGAACCAAAGTCCCAATGGCAAAGAACTAGAAAATCCTCGTCTTCCTTTTGAAATCATTGAGATTGGTGCTGTTAAACTCAATGATAACAAGGAACGAATTGATGAATTTAGTGAACGCATCCGTCCACAAGTATATACTCGTCTTCATCACCGCACAAAGCAACTTTTAAAAGTTGACTTTAAAGAATACTTTAAAGCCCGTACTTTTTTAGAGGTAATTTCTGATTTTTTTAATTGGTGTGGAAATGAAGAATATAAGCTCTGTACTTGGGGATCGATGGATTTAGAAGAACTTCAACAAAATATGGATTTTTATCATTTTGAAAATCCACTTCCAAAACCACTTTACTATTATGATGTCCAAAAACTATTCAGCCTTCTTTATGAAGATGGTAAAAGTCGTAAATCACTTGCTTATGCAGTAGACTTTCTTCATTTAGACAATTCTGAAACCTTTCATCAGGCAATTGGTGATACACGCTACACTGCTCGTATTATTCAACAAATGAATTTAGAACTTGTAAAAGAATACGATTCTGTAGACTATCACCGTCCTCCACTTACCAAAGATGAGGAGATTTATGTGGTTTTTCGTCGTTATTCTAAATACGTTTCTCGTATCTTCAATTCAAAAGAAGAGATGTTAAAAGATAAGACTGTCACGACGACTCGTTGTTATCAATGTGGTAAAGCCTTACGCAAAAAAATTCGTTGGTTTCCCCATAACAACATTTATTACAGTTTATCGCAATGTCCTTTGCATGGGTACCTAAAAGGGAAAATTCGAGTAAAGAAAACACACGACGGTAAATATTTTGCTATAAAAACATTAAAATTAATTTCTGAAAATGATATTGATGTCATCTATCAAAAACAAGAATCCATTCGAAATAAACGACGTATTCGTAAACGGAAACAAAAAGCAGAAACATAAAAGCGTGTTGCAAAATTGCGACACGCTTTTATTATTAGAACCTTAGTCTATTTCTATTCTTTCTTTTCTTTATAATAAATATTATTAATATTGTAATTAAAAGAATACCTGCTACTATAATATACCAAATATTAATGTAAATGGTATGCTCATCAAAAATCTTCATATCTGTATTCTTTATATCCGTCTTTTGCAATGATAGCTGTGCGGTACCAAGCTTCATACCTTCATAGCTATAAGTAACCTTTGCAAAATTTCCACTACTTGACTCTTTATTATAAAATAGCTTTGTATCTAAATCCGCTAACTCTAATCCTCTTGGTAGAATCAATTGCGAATCACCTTTTAAAGAAATAGACAATTCAGAAGAGTTATCATTTAAATTACTAAAAATTCCAGACTGAGAAAATGTATATCTCATATCTTGTTTTGACGCATCACAAAGATAGAAATTTTTAAATCCATATTCAAACAATGCTCTTGTATCATTGTACTTTGCTGGATCTTGGTCACATTTCATCACACAACAAATCAGTTCCATATCATCTTTTTTTGCATAGGTAACTAATGTATAACCAGCTTGTGAGGTATAACCGGTCTTGCCACAAATTGCATAAGGATAATAATTACTTGAATAAGACTGTAGCATCTGATGTCTTGTTGCAAATGGGAAAGCCTGTGTTCTCTTATTATTTGGCTCAATTGTATAGCTTAATAAACTTGAGATACGCACAAAATCATCATTTTTAATACAATCTTTCATAATCATTGCCATATCATAGGGAGTGGTATAATGATTGTCTTCTTGTAGTCCACTTGGATTATTAAAGTGTGTATTTTTTGCTCCTGCCTTTTTCGCTCTCTCATTCATCATATCAGCAAAATTACTGAGTGTTCCACCTACATGACTAGCTAACGCATTTGCAGCATCTCCTGCGGAATGAACAAGTAAAGCAGTAATCCAATCCTCAGCTGACATCGTTTCTCCTTCTGTTGCTGCAATTGCTGCATAGCCTAATGGTAATGCCGAAAGTGCATCTCCTTCAAATGTAACCTTATCGTCTAACTTACAATTCTCAAGTGCCAAAAGAGCGGTCATAATCTTTGTAATACTTGCTGGATAAAAAGCAGTATCTGCATTTTTTGCATATAAGACCTGCCCTGTTTTTGCATCAATTAATACTGCACCTTCTGCTCCAACTTCTGGTGCCTTTGGCCAATCCTTTGCTGTAATATAATCCGTTTTCTTTGTCTTAACGCCAATGCCAACGGCAAAGGCTGGACTTACACTCTGTAAACTAAATGCTAAACATAATACTATTACTACTATAAAATTAAAAAGTGTATTCTTTTTTTGATTCTTCATTTAAAAATTTATTTAACCTCTTTTTTTCTCTTTTTAAGAATAAGCACAATAATAATTCCAACAACTACCACTACTGCTGCCACAAGAAGCCAAATATTTACAAAAATTGTATGGTTACTCGAACTACTCTGTTGACTATCCTGTGTTGATGCCTCATGTGTAGTAAAGTCAAATGTGTTCTTAGATGATTCTAACTTAAGGTTTAATTTCACCGTTCCAAGCTTCATCCCTTCATAACTATAAGTAACCTCAGCAAATGTATCACTATCACCGTCTAAGTAAGAAAGCTTTGTATCTAAATCTGATGCTTCTACTCCATTTGGTAAAATAATATGTGCATCGCTGTCAAAGTTAACGGATAATGCCGATGAACTACTATTTAACGTATTAAAAATTCCTGCTTGTGACAATGTATACTTGGTATCTTGTTCTGATACATTATAGTTTGAGAAATTTTTAAATCCATATTCAAATAAATCACGCGTAGAGGTATAGCATACTCCACCACCTGCACATTTCATAACACAGCAAATTAACTTCATTCCATCCTTTTCGGCATAAGTTACTAATGTATTACCTGCTGGCGTTGTATATCCTGTCTTACCACAAATTGCGTATTCATAATAATTTCTTGAATAGGTTGGCAACATCTGATGTCTAGTAGAAAATGTAAAATCTTGTTTTCTCTTATTATTCTTGCTTATTGTATATCTTCGTGTTCCTGCAATACGTACAAAATCATCGTACTTAATACAATCCTTCATAATCATTGCCATATCATAAGGAGTTGTATAATGGTCTGTTTCATGCAAACCACTTGGATTGTTAAAATGTGTATTTTTTGCTCCTGCCTTTTTCGCTCTCTCATTCATCATATCAGCAAAGTTACTAATATTTCCACCAACATGGGTTGCTAATGCATTCGCAGCATCATTTGCTGAATAAATTAATAACGCACTAAGCCAATCCTCTACCGGCATCTTTTCACCAGCAACTGCTGCAATTGTTACATACCCTGGTGGCAAAGTCCTAAGTGCATCTCCACTAAAAGTAAGCTCATCAGTGGTCTTACAATTTTCAAGTGCTAAAAGAGCGGTCATAATCTTTGTAATACTTGCTGGATAAAAAGCAGTATCTGCATTCTTTGCATATAAAACCTGCCCTGTCGTAGCGTCAATTAACACTGCTCCCTGTGCTCCAATCTCTGGTGCCTTTGGCCAGTCCTTTGCCGTAATATAATCGGTTTTCTCTGTCTTAACACCAATTCCTACTGCTGCATAAGAAGTAAGTGGCATCTGTAAAATACAAGTTGCACACAATGCAATCATTAACAGCAATTTTAACAACGTCTTCTTCTTTCTAATACTCATGTTTCCTCCATAATACAATCAAACTAATTATAATCAATGCAAATATCGATACTCCAAAAATCATCCCAATTCGCAATGCCATATCTACAAAAAATCCCTCTGGTACAATATTAATTAATAAATCTGTCTTCGGATCTAAAATCCAAAATTCATTTTGTGGAAATAATATCCTATGAAAAGTAATAAAGGCACTCGTAAAATCTCTTGAAATCATTACTCCAAGTGCAACAGATATCACTGCAATGATTAGTGTAATGATTAAAAATCCCTTTGCTAATACTTCAATTGTTTTCTTCTTGTTTAAAAGAATTAACAAAAGTAATGTAACAATTAATACCACAATACAGATATTACGTAAATTCCATCCTGCAATAAATAAATTTCTTACATCTACCATATGAGTTTTTTCTCTATCATTAAAAAACTCTCTATGTTGTCCATTAATTGTCGTTTCCACAACTAGGTTATCTTCTCTTCCAATCATATAATTTAACAGATGGTCTGTTACATCCATTAAATCATCCATCTCCATATGTACACTATCAAGTACGGAATACTTTTCATATTCTTTTTTAAAAAAAGATAAATCTCCATAGACTGCAACTTCAACTGAGGAAAGCAAAACTGCAATCAAAGTTGATAGTACACATAAAGTAACCAGTACTTTATTTGATAATTTCCCCATTATTCTAACTCCTTATTTCATTTAAGTAAAGAAAGGATTGAAAAATCCTAAAAAATCTGATACAACTAGGTATCATATACCCAGAAAGGATAATAACTATGAGATTACGAAATGTTCCTGGTTCTAGAGACACCATTGCAAAAAGTGATTATTGCTTTGATACACCAGAAGATAAAAAAAATCAATGGAATTTATATTTTAACAATACAGCACCCATTCATATTGAAGTTGGTATGGGCAAAGGACGCTTTATTACTTCCCTTGCCGAAAAAAATCCAAACATCAATTACATTGGTATTGAAAAATATTCCAGTGTACTTGTCCGTGCTTTAGAAAAGCAAGAACTTTTACAACTACCAAATCTACGATTTATTCGCATGGATGCAGAAGACCTTGACAAAGTCTTTGGAAAAGATGAAATTTCCAAAATTTACTTAAACTTCTCAGATCCATGGCCTAAAGACCGCCATGCAAAGCGCCGTCTTACCTCTGTCCAATTTATGCATCGTTATGAACAAATCTTAAAACCAGACGGAGTTGTTGAATTTAAAACTGATAACCGTCCACTTTTTGATTTTTCCTTAGAATCCATCCCAGAAGCTGGTTGGAAACTTGATACCTATACCTTCGACTTACATCACAATACTGAAATGAATGAAGGTAACATTATGACAGAATATGAAGAACGTTTTTCTAAAGAAGGCAATCCAATCTGTAAATTAATTGCATCAATGTCTAATACCCGCATATAATAATGATGGGGTGTAAATTATTTTGAAATTTTCTATTTTTCGTAAAATCGATAAATGCCTATCTACTAACATTGCATTAAATAGACGAATTCTTCGACTCATTCACAATCTAGAAGCTGCCAATAAACTTCTAGATACATCAAAGAAGGTAACTAAAAACTAGTTACCTTTTTTCTTTTCAATTCTATAATCAATCCATAAATTTACTAAATATCCAATAATTGCAACAATCGGTACTCCAATAAACATACCAAGTACACCAGCTAAACTTCCACCAATGGAAACAGCAAAAATAATCCATACTGGTCTAAGTCCAGTAGATTCTCCTAAAATCTTAGGTCCTAGAATCAGTCCATCAAATTGTTGTAATATTAAAATCATAATTAAATAAACAACCATCTTAAATGGCGAAATCATTAAAATAATTAATGCTCCTGGTATACAACCTATATAAGGTCCAAAATATGGAATCATATTCGTAATACCAACGACTAAGCTAATAATCATCGCATATGGAAGCTTCAAAATGGTCATTGCAATAAAACATAAAACTCCAATAATTAGAGAATCCAACATTTTACCTGTAACATATTGGGTAAATAACGAAGCACAATCCTTTGTAATCTTTGCAATCTTATTTGTATGTTCTTCGGAGATAAATGCAAGCATTAAATGTCTTATATTTTTCTTAAACCATTTTACATCAACTAATAAATAAACAGATACAATTAATCCAATGAAACAATCTACTAAAATACCAATAAATGACATGGAAGTTGAATACAATACGGGAATCAAATTCGTTGCCATCATTTTGATATTACTATAAGAAAGAAAATTTCTTCCCCAATTCTCAATCGCTTCATTAATTGTTGTAAAATCATAGCCTGAAAATTTCTCATTAAACTTCGTCATAAAATCAATAACTTGATTAAACCAAAATGGAACCCTGTAAGCTAATTCCATAATGCTGTTAATTGCCTGTGGCATAATAACGCCAATTGCTACTGCAATAAATCCCACTAAAATTAAATAAGCAGATAAAATTCCTAAACCTCTACACAGCTTATCGCTTTTTAACTTTAATATCTTCTTATAAAATGAATTTTGCAACGTATTTACTAATGGTGATAGCAAAAAGGCAACAAAGGCACCGCCTACAAATGGAGACAGGATGGAAAATACCCACGCAACTGCTTCTCGTGTATTCTTCATCATAAATACGGACTTTACTAAAAACGCACAAATAAATACAACGACTACAGTATAAACGCTAATAGTAAAATATGTTTTGTTTTTTTCAAATTTGTGGTTATTTTCCACGGTACAAATCCCCCTTTATTTACTCATTATTTTATTATAAGTAAATAATCATAAAGATTCAATAGAGAAAATATTAAATAAATAAAAATTTTCTTTAAAAATCTCTTGACATTTTTATCTGAATGTGTAATAATATGTCTTGCGTTGAGAAACGTACTTAAAAAATTGAATATGCGCTGCTAGCTCAGTTGGTAGAGCACCTGACTCTTAATCAGGGTGTCCAGGGTTCGAGCCCCTGGCGGCGCACTATTAAAAACGTTATCTTTTTAGACATAGAGCTAGGGGGATGGCGTTTTTTGTGTTATTCTGTATTGCAAAAAAATCGGGACTTTCGCCCCGACTTCTCTACTCTTCTTCTTCGTCTTCTTCTACTACCTTCCACCAAACTTCCATTTTCTTGCCTGCCTTTGGTGGGATAACATACATCAAAATTTCCATTCCGCCAAATTTAAAACTTAAATGATGGCGTTCGGATTGCTCTTCGTAATTAATTCCAACATGAACCGTATAGTGAGAAATCAACTCTCCTAATTCTGGAAGAATATTTTTAATAATATAATTGTCGCAATCTCTTTCTGCACTTACCTGACTCTCTACCGGATTTTCTCTAAAATAAATAGATAAGGTATTAAAACGTGGTGTCTTAATAATTTCCTTCTTAAAGTAACTTGAGAACATTTCTACCATAGCATAGTCATATAAGAATTGTTTCTTTTTGTCATTTGATGTCTTTTCTAATTTTGTCATAAAAAAACCTCCTTTTGATTAAATATGTAGTTCTTTAAAGATATAGTCACACTATGTACCCGACATCCTTTTCTTCCCACATTACTTAAATCTCAAAGAGGCTTTTTTTACCCGCTCTGTTATATTGTTTTTCCTATAATATCATAAAAATTTTAAACTTTCAATAGTTTTCCATCTTCACATTTTAGCATTTTCTTGCTATGATGTAAAAAAACTTAGAGAAAGGATTATTGTCATGTATACATATGATATTCGCCAATGGTTGATTTTCTTTTATATTTATTGTTTCTTAGGTTGGTGCTTTGAATCTACCTATGTATCAATCAAAGAAAAGAAGTGGGTCAATCGTGGATTTATGAAAGGACCATTTCTTCCTATTTATGGTTCTGGAGCGATTTGTGTATTAGTTGCCTCCCTACCATTTAAACAATGGCCCGTTGCCGTCTATTTTGGTGGAGCAATTGCTGCAACGCTGTTAGAATTAGTAACAGGAATTGTAATGGAAAGTTTATTTAAAGTTCGATATTGGGACTATACACCAAAACCTTTTAACTACAAAGGATATATCTGTTTAGGTTCTAGTATTACTTGGGGATTTTTTAGCTTAGGAATGGTTTATATCTTTCATAAACCAATTGAGAAGTTTGTATTCTTATTTTCAAGTAATGCATTAACCATCATTGCAGTCGTGGTTACTGGTTATGTATCCATTGACTTTGCTCGCTCATTCAAGACTGCTATGGATTTACGAAATATGCTAGTAAAAGCCGAACAAGTTTTAGAAGAAATTCGCAGATTGCAAAAGCGTATTGAAGTGATTGAAACCTTTAAGCAACTCGACTTACAGCAAAAGGCTAAGAGTGCATTAGAAAAGAAACCAAGACTTATGGAATGTTTAGAAGATATTCAACAAAGAGTCGATACCATTCGCCACAGTGCACCAACAGAATATTTAGACCAATTTAAAGATGAGATTGCAGATGTGAAAGAAAAAGCGATTATCTTTAAGGAACGTTTAAGCAATCAATTTAGCTATGATAAAGTTGCGATGTTAAAACGTAATCCTAGTGCAACATCAAAACAATATCAATCAATTTTAGATGAAATTAGAACTGCTGAGAAAAAATATAAATAACAATATGGGAGTCAAAATAATTTTGACCCCTATATTGTTATATTTGTAAGTACAATGCTTGCAATAATTCCTGCTAAACTTGCCACAATTGCACCAAGTAGTGTCCACCTTGTCTTTTTTACTCCAGCACTTACAAAATAAACACTCATCGTATAAAAAATGGTTTCTGTCGAACTACACATCAGTGCTGCACAAAATCCAAGATAAGAATCAGTTCCATGTTCTTTAAAAATATCAAGTAATAATCCTGTTGCAGCAGAAGAAGAAAACATCTTAATAAAAGCAAGTGGAATAATTTCTTCTGGAATATGCAAAACATTTCCAATTGGAACTAAGAGTTTACTAAAATCATCTAGAAATCCGGAGGTGCGAAGAATACTTACTGCTATCATAAGCCCAACGAGTGTTGGAAAAATTCCAACAACGGTTTTCAGTCCCTTCATTGCACCTTTAACAAAGACATCATATACATCGCATTTTTTAATTAATCCATAACCAACCAAATATAGTACAACCATTGGCATTGCAAAATCCGACAAAAGTTCTAACATTTTTTCTCCTTTTGCATTGTCATCATCTTAATAAAAACAATACCAACAAGCGTACTAATAGAAGTTGCCACAATCGCTGGACCCACAATCGCAGTTGGATTTACCGCTCCGTACTGACTTCGATAAGCAATCATATTAACAGGAATTAATTGGAGTGATGAAATATTAAGCACTAAAAAAGCACACATACTCCGACTTGCGACTTCACTATTTCCATTTAACTGTTTTAATTGTTTCATCGCTTCTAGCCCAGAAGGAGTTGCTGCCCATCCAAGTCCTAGAATATTGGCTGCAATATTTGCTGACATCTGTTCTCTTGCAGGATGATTTCTTGGTACATCAGGAAATAAAAAATCTAAAAAAGGAGTCAGACTTTTACTTAACTTTTGTAAAAATCCTGACTCCTTTGCAATTTCCATAATACCACTCCAGAATGCTAAAATACCTGCAAGTGAAATACAAAGATTTACGCTATCTTGTGCTCCACTAAGAATTCCATTGGTGATTTGGGGCATTTTTCCATGAATCATGCCCCAGATAATTCCAATCAAAATCATTCCCGCCCAAATTGTATTAAGCATCGTGATATCCTCGGTTTTTTTATTATCTTATTCGCTATCTCTCCCATTTATCACACAATGCATGAATCTGGCTTGCAAATTTGGCTAAGTCCTTATTTGCTCCACCTTCATTCTGTTTAATTACTACTAGTAATCTTTGACCTGCTGCAAGTAATTTTTCAAATACTACGCTCTTTCTCGTTATACTTGCCTTTGAAACATCATGAACCACATATTCCTTAATACCCTCACGAATGCATTCGCCGCTTACAAGGTCATAACAAGCTCCTGAAAATGGTGCATCTGCATGAATATGAAATTCGGTGTTTAACCTTTCTTTAAATAATTCGCAAACGGAATCTTCTCCATGTACAACAAATACTTTCTTAGGCTTTTCTTCAAATGAAGTAATCCAACGAATCAATCCATCTTTATCTGCATGACCACTAATTCCACTAATTTGTGTAATCTCTGCATTGACCTCGATCTCTTCACCAAAAAGCTTCACACTTGGTACACCATCCTGTAACATACGTCCAAGTGTACCCTCTGCTTGATATCCTGCAAAGACAATCGTAGACTCTTTTCTCCACAAATTATGTTTCAAATGATGTCTAATTCGACCAGCATCACACATACCAGAAGCCGATAAAATAACCTTTGGCTTCATATCTGCATTTAGAAGTTGTGATTCTTGTGACGTTATAATCGTATGAAGTCCTGGAAAGGCAATGGGATTAATTCCTTTATGAATTAATTCTAAAGTTTCCTCATCAAAACATTCTTCCATTCCCTGCCCAAAAATATGTGTAGCCTCCACTGCTAGCGGACTATCTAAATATACTTGCATATTTAAAAGTAGTGGATTATCGGTATCCTCTTTAATCTTTCGAAGGAAGAATAGCATCTCCTGCGTCCTACCAACTGCAAAACAAGGAATGACTACATTACCTTTCCTTGAAAGCGTTCTTACTAAAATTTCAGTTAACTCCTTCTCATAATTAGGTTTTGGTCCATGACTTCGATTGCCATAAGTCGATTCCATTACTACATAATCTGCTTCTTTAATGTAAGTTGGATCTTTAATCAATGGCTGGTTCACATTTCCAATATCACCTGAAAAAACAATCTTTCTTGTCACATTCTCCTCTGTTAGCCACACTTCAATACTTGCAGAACCTAATAGATGACCAGCATCTACATATCGAAGTTCAATCCCTTCACATAATGTAAATTTTTCATTATAATGACATGGTGTAAACAATTTCAATACACCATCTGCATCTTCCATCGTATAAATAGGCTCGATCATCTCTTTACCACTTCGTCTATTCTTACGATTTTTCCACTCTGCTTCGGATTCCTGAATATAAGCACAATCACGTAGCATAATCTCACTTAGTTTACAAGTTGCAACCGTTGCAATAATTTGTCCTCGAAATCCCTTCGCATATAAATCTGGCAATAATCCCGTATGGTCGATATGCGTATGTGTAATCAACACATAATCAATTTCTGCATATGAAAATGGTAATTCTTGATTCACGAATACATTTTTACCTTGTTCCATACCATAGTCTACAAGAATCTTCTTACCACACGCTTCAAGACAATGACAACTACCTGTTACCTCATGATCTGCACCGATAAAAGTTAGTTTCATAAAAAAATCTCCTTCCAATGAAAAGAAAAGCTATCTAGAATCTTTTACTTATATTATATCAGAAAGATAAGATTAATGCAGTAATATTTTTTTATAAATCTGATTCAAATTCTAACAAGTCATTGATATTCTGGTCTTCTCTTAATTCAACTGAAAAGATAACAGTCTTATTATTGGTATTAGAAAGTTTTCTTATTTCATATCTGTTATTCGATTTTGGTGAAAGCCAAAATGTGTAATCTTCAAAAATAAATCGATTTTGAAATATTGTTTCGTAAATAGTAACAAATAATTTTTTCCCTTCTAAATGAAATTGTGCGGATAGATAGGTATTTTTTATTAGATCCATAATAATAGGAATATCCTTTTCTGCTGGAGTTCTAGAACCACTCTTTTTAGCTCGATAATTAGCGACGACATCAAAATAAATTGCAAATTTACGAATTGGCAAAATCACAAAATTATCTTTTTGACTCATAATATATTTAACGTTTCTTGAACGATAATGTTCAATAATCCAATTTGAGAAAATAGATGAATCTAAATCTAATTTTTCCCCAGCTGTACCAGCATTATTAAAACGTTCAAAATCAGTATTCATGTAACTAATAATCGCATCTGTCATTTCATTTGGCTCAGTGTGATTTCTAGGCGAGTATATGAATGTTTTAGATTCTTCATCTGGTAATACAACAAATTGACCTGATTGTGCTTGCGAATCCTTTACTTCAATATAAAAGTCAACTTCTCCGTTCTTTACTACTGCAATATCAGATTCTGTTGAATTCATTCCGCCTTTGTGCTCAAATTTAGAATTTTTAAGATGATAATATTCTTTTAAATAGTTGTAACAATTGTTTTCGAAGTTTTCTCCGCGATTCATAGCTTTCCCCTTTCCACTCTTTTTATTAAAAAGACTATATTATATTTAATAAAAAATATCAAGTAGCTTTATTGTAAAAAAGACTTGCGAATAAGGTCTAAAAAAATTATAATAAAGACGTATTTATTATAATGTTAAGGAGAGACATATGCCAAAAAGAACAGATATTAACAAAGTATTAATTATCGGCTCAGGTCCTATTATTATCGGACAGGCTTGTGAGTTTGACTATTCAGGAACTCAGGCTTGTAAAGCCCTTCGAAATTTAGGATACGAAATTGTATTAGTAAATTCAAACCCCGCAACTATTATGACAGATCCTGAAATTGCAGATGTTACATACATTGAGCCATTAAATGTTAAACGTCTTGAACAGATTATTGCAAAAGAAAGACCAGATGCATTACTTCCAAACCTTGGAGGACAGTCAGGGTTAAATCTATGTGCTGAACTTGCAAGTGCAGGTGTATTAGAAAAATACAATGTGCAAGTAATCGGTGTACAAGTAGATGCCATTGAACGTGGTGAAGACCGTATTGAATTTAAAAAATCAATGGATGCAATTGGTATTGAAATGGCAAGAAGCCAGGTATCTTATAGTGTAGAAGAAGCACTTGAGATTGCTGACCGTTTAGGATATCCAGTAGTACTTCGTCCAGCTTACACCATGGGTGGTGCAGGCGGTGGTCTTGTATATAATAAAGAAGAATTAAAGACCGTTTGTGCTCGTGGTCTTCAGGCAAGCTTAGTAGGACAGGTTTTAGTAGAAGAATCGATCTTAGGCTGGGAAGAATTAGAGTTAGAGGTTGTTCGTGATGCAGATGGAAATATGATTACTGTTTGCTTTATCGAAAACATTGACCCTATGGGAACTCATACTGGTGACTCTTTCTGCTCTGCTCCAATGCTTACAATTTCAAAGGAAGTACAGAATCGTCTTCAAGAACAGGCTTATCGTATTGTAGAATCTGTACAGGTTATTGGTGGAACAAACGTACAGTTTGCTCATGACCCTGTAACTGATAGAATTGTAGTAATTGAAATTAATCCAAGAACCTCTCGTTCTTCTGCTCTTGCTTCTAAGGCAACTGGTTTCCCAATTGCTTTAGTATCTGCTATGTTAGCAGCAGGACTTACCTTAAAGGATATTCCTTGTGGTAAATATGGTACTTTAGATAAATATGTGCCAGATGGAGACTATGTAGTAATTAAGTTTGCTCGTTGGGCATTTGAAAAGTTCAAAGGTGTTGAAGATAAATTAGGTACTCAGATGCGCGCCGTTGGTGAAGTGATGAGTATTGGTAAGACTTATAAAGAAGCATTCCAGAAGGCGATTCGAAGCTTAGAAACGGGTCGTTATGGTTTAGGTTATGCAAAAGACTACAATAAGAAATCAAAAGAAGAACTTCTTCGTATGCTCGCAAATCCATCTAGTGATAGACATTTCATTATGTATGAAGCACTTCGTAAAGGTGCAACAGTGGATGAAATCTATACTATCACCAAGGTTAAAGCTTATTTTGTTGAACAGATGAAAGAGCTTGTAGAGGAGGAAGAAGCCCTTGCAAAATCAAAAGGTTCTCTTCCAGCAGATACAGCTTTAATTTCTGCTAAGAAGAATGGTTTCTCTGATAAATATTTAAGTCAGATTTTAGAAGTTCCAGAAGCAGATATTAGAAATAAACGTATCGAACTTGGTGTAGAAGAAGCTTGGGAAGGCGTTCATGTAAGTGGAACCAAAGACAGTGCATATTATTATTCAACTTATAATGGCGAAGATAAGAATCCAGTAAGCACAGATAAACAAAAGATTATGATTCTTGGCGGTGGACCAAACCGTATTGGACAGGGTATTGAGTTTGACTATTGTTGCGTTCATGCAGCGCTTGCACTTAAGAAATTAGGATTTGAAACCATCATTGTTAACTGCAATCCTGAAACAGTTTCTACAGACTATGATACTTCTGATAAATTATACTTTGAACCTCTTACACTAGAAGATGTTTTAAGCATTTACAATAAAGAAAAACCTCTTGGTGTTATTGCACAGTTTGGTGGACAGACTCCATTAAATCTTGCATCAGAGCTTGAAAAGAATGGAGTTAAGATTTTAGGAACTTCTCCTGCTGTAATTGACTTAGCAGAAGACCGTGATTTATTCCGCACAATGATGGATAAGTTAGAAATTCCAATGCCAGAAGCTGGAATGGCTACAACTGTTGAAGAAGCAATTGAAATTGCAAATAAGATTGGATATCCTGTAATGGTTCGTCCTTCTTATGTACTTGGTGGTCGTGGAATGGAAGTCGTTTACGATGATGAAAGCATGACAGGATATATGAAGGCAGCAGTTGGGGTAACACCTGATAGACCAATCCTTATTGACCGTTTCTTAAATCATGCATTAGAATGTGAAGCAGATGCTATCAGTGATGGTACTCATGCATTCGTTCCTGCTGTTATGGAACACATTGAACTTGCTGGTGTTCATTCAGGTGATTCTGCTTGTATCATTCCGTCTGTTCATATTAGTGCACAAAATGTAGAGACGATTAAAGAATATACAAGAAAAATTGCAGAAGAAATGCATGTTAAAGGTCTTATGAATATGCAGTATGCAATTGAAAATGGTAAGGTTTACGTATTAGAAGCCAATCCTCGTGCTTCTCGTACCGTACCTCTGGTTTCTAAGGTTTGCAACATTCGTATGGTGCCTTTAGCAACAGAAATTATTACTTCTGAACTTACTGGTAAACCATCACCAGTTCCAAACTTAAAAGAACAGCATATTCCATATTATGGAGTAAAAGAAGCCGTATTTCCATTTAATATGTTCCCAGAGGTAGACCCAATCCTTGGACCAGAAATGCGTTCTACTGGTGAAGTTTTAGGACTTTCCACTTATTATGGAGAAGCATTCTACAAGGCACAGGAAGCAACTCAGACCACACTTCCACTTGAAGGAACCGTTCTTATTTCTGTAAATCGTAAAGATAAAGAAGAAGTAGTAGAGGTAGCGAAGCTTCTTGAATCTGATGGATTTAAGATTGTTGCAACTGAGGGAACTTATAAAGAACTTACCAAAGAAGGTGTACACGCAACAGAAGTGAAGAAACTTTCAGAAGGTCGTCCAAATATTGCAGATATGATTACCAATGGTGAAATTGATTTAATTATCAATTCTCCTGTAGGAAAAGATAGTGTAAATGATGACAGTTACCTTCGTAAGTCTGCAATCAAGAAAAAAATTCCTTATATGACAACAATTGCAGCTGCAAGAGCTACTGCAAAAGGTATTCACTATGTGAAAGAGCATGGTAATGGAGAGGTTAAATCTCTACAGCAGCTTCACAGTGAAATTAAAGACAAATAAAAATAACTGGCTCCCTTATATAAGGGAGCCAAAATTATAAAATCAATTATTTAATGCTTTTCCAATCTCAATCGCAATTAATTGTAATACATCTATAACAACCGAATTGCCAAATTGCTTATAAGCTTGACTTTGACTTTTACAAATTTTATAAGAATCTGGATATCCCATAATTCTAGCACATTCACGCGGATGAAGCCTTCTTGTTTTTCCATTGATTAAATATCCACCTGTTTTGGCAAAGACTCCACCACCACCGGCAGATAATGTAATTGCAATTCCCTTAGTACTATAAATTCGCTCACCTTGTCGCCCTTTACAAACAATTCCTAAACGAATTGATTTATTACTATAGTGGATATCTTCAACTTCATTAAAATAAGTATCTGGTCTAGTTACATACAAATCTTTAACCATTTCCTCATTATCAAGCAAATAGTCTTCTACATGATGAACAAGTTTAAATGGCTTTGGATAAGAAAAGGAATTTATAGACAAATCATTTCTAAAACATACCAAATAAATTCGTTCTCGTTTTTGTGGAATACCATAATCTACAGCGTTAAGTACTTTTTGATAAAAAGTATATCCTAATTCTTCCATTGTATTCTTTACAACTTTTAAAGTATTTCCATTGTCATGAGTAGCAAAATTTTTAACATTCTCCATAAAGACAACTTTTGGTCTTTTTGCTTTTACAATTCTTGCTACATCAAAAAACAAGGTACCTCTACTATCTTCAAATCCCCTTTGTTTTCCACTAATAGAAAAAGCCTGACAAGGGAAACCTGCACATAAAATATCATGTTCAGGAATCGTATTCTCATCAACTTTTGTAATATCACCCTCAGGTATATCACCAAAATTGTTAGCATATACTTCCTTTGCAAATTTATCCCATTCATTAGAATAAATACATTTTGCTCCTAATGATTCTAATGCAATTCGAAAACCACCTAATCCAGCAAATAAATCTATAAATGTATATCCAGTTAATATTTTTTTAGTTACAGTAATCATAATTTTCTCTCCATATAATTACAAACATTTTTTCTCTCATTATAAATTTTTTAATGCTTATTCGCAAGTCTTTTTTACTAACTATCGATACTATATTCGTATTTTTCGATGACCTTAACCGTTTCATCTGGTGTTTTACACTGTCTAAGAGCTTCTTTAAATTCTGGATTTTGAAGCATATTAACCAAATTGAAGAACGCTTTTAGATGAGTCTTATGGTCTACCGCACTTAAACAGCAGACAAATTCAACCAGGTCATTTTCTTCTGCATCAAAATTTACTGGATTTTTTAAGCGAATTAAATTCATTCCTACCTTAATACTTCCTTGGTCTAATCCCTCATGAGGAACTGCAAATCCCTTCGTTAAGACAACATAAGGACCATTTTCTTCAATATTTTGAATCATCGCATCGATGTAACGCTCTTCAATATAGCCAAGCTCTAATAATTTTTGTGCCGACTTCGTAACCGCATCTTTCCAGTCCGTACACTCTACATCTAATTGAATATGTGTTGGCGGAAGTAAATGATGTAAATAAGGAGAAAAAATCTCTGCATCTGATTCAATCGATTTTATTCCTATTACTTTATTGATAGATTTTAACCGTATCTTTAAAAATATGATTATAATGTTTAATCTTTACTTTATAACTCGTATAGATCTGCATACCATAAATTCCCTTCTGATTATTTTACCTTTTGATTATTAATATATTGTTTTACTTGTTCTAAACTTCTATCACTTACAGTGGCAACAAAATAGGAAGGATTCCATAAATG
>CABUZU010000009.1 GCA_902496125.1 uncultured Lachnospiraceae bacterium | reverse complement strand
TGTTGCTTATATTTTACGAGAGGGTTTATTTAAAGCAGGAGTAAGTAATTATTTTCGTGATTTTACGAAGTTAGATGTTTATTATCATCAAGCTTCGGTTGCGTTAAGGTATTGTAGAAAGAAAAATGATACGAGGTGGTCGGCTACTTTTGATGAAGCGGCACTCGATTATTTTATTGAATCAGCATCTCCGAATATGGACATTTTGTATATGTGTTCAAAGCAATTATTAGATTTAAGAGCTTTTGATGAAAAAAATGGAACAGAATACTATGATACGGTACAAGCCTATATTGAAAATGAAAGAAATACCGTAAAAACAGCAAAAACACTTTACATTGGTAGAAGTACGCTGTTTTACCGTTTAAAAAAGATTAAAGAAATTGTTGGACTTGATACAGAGAAGATGGCAGATGCAAGGTTAAACCTATATTTACGATTATCTTTGTATATTATTGAAAAAAATAAAATGTTAGACAGCTAACTACTTGACACATATAAGGTTATAAGGTACTCTTATAGAGAACAAAAAAAGAAGGGGGAAAAGTTCTTGGAAGGACAGATGAAAACCGAGAATAATATCCTAGGAACGGAAAAGATTAGTAAGCTTTTAGTGAAGTTTGCAATTCCTAGTGTTATTTCCATGCTTGTAAATTCAATTTACAACTTAGTAGACCAAATTTTCATTGGACAGGGAATTGGTAAAGAGGGTAATGCAGCAACGAATATTGCATTTCCATTTGTTACAATTGCGTTAGCGCTTGGACTTATGGTATCGGTTGGTACCGCAGCGAATATGAGTTTAAGTCTTGGCAGAAAGCAGCAAGAAAAAGCTGATAAGACCATTGCGAATGGATTATGTTTAGGCTTTTTAGTAGGTGTAATTGTATTAATTGTTGGAGAGATTTTTATGATGCCACTACTTCATGTATTTGGTGCAACCGATGTCATTTTACCTTTTGCAACGGATTATTCACGTGTTTATCTTTTAGGTACACCATTTATGATACTAGGTATTATTATGAGTGATATGATTCGTGCCGATGGTTCACCGACATTTGCAATGACAATGATGCTTGTAGGTGCCATTCTAAACTGTGTTTTAGATCCACTTTATATTTTCGTTTTCCATTGGGGAATGAAAGGTGCTGCATTAGCAACCATTACTGGTCAGTTTATTAACTGTATGATAGGACTTAGTTACATCGTATCGAAACGTCTAAAGACGGTAACCTTTAAGACTTCGAACTTAAAATTAGATGGAGCAATTTCAAAAGGAATTTTAGGTCTAGGTCTTTCTGCTTTTATTACACAAAGTGCAGCTTTGGTTATGCAGATTGTATTAAATCAGCAGGCAAAGACTTATGGTGCAGCTTCTATTTACGGTGCAGAAACACCACTTGCTGTATTTGGTATTGTCATGAAGGTTAATAACATCATGATGTCTGTAATTATCGGAATTACATCTTCAACACAACCAATCTTTGGTTATAACTATGGAGCAAAGAATTACAAGAGAGTAAAAGAAATTTTCAAATTGGCATTAGTTATTGCATTTGCTGTAGGTATTATTGGAACCTTCTGCTTCCAGATGTTCCCAGAACAGATTGTTTCAATCTTTGGACAGGAAGATAAATTATATACAGAGTTTGCAATTCTTTGTATGAGAAACATGACGATATTTATCTCTGTTATGAGTATTCAGCTTTTGTCTTCTACCTATTTTCAGGCAGTAAGCAAGGCAGGAAAGGCGATTGTATTATCACTTTCTAGACAAATTATATTCTTAATTCCAATGTTACTTATTTTACCAAAATTCTTTGGATTATTAGGTATTATGTATGCATTCCCAGGAAGTGACTTATGCGTAGTTGTACTTGCAACAACGATGATTGTCATTGAATTTAAGCATATGAATCAATTGATAGCACAACAGAAAGGACAAACAGCATAATGAATCAGCAAGAAAGAAACAGAATTAAAGCACTATTTTGCTCAGATTTTAAGTTCTCTCATGAGATTTCAAAAGACTTTTTTAACTGTAAAGAGCAGGGGAAAGAGTTAAAAGGAGAACCCTGTAGAGATTGTGCTTATTACAAATATCATGGATTAAAAGCATATTGTTATAAATAGTGTAAAACCGAGGCTTGGCCTCGGTTTTTTGTTGACAGAACATAGGGGTTCTTGTACAATAAAACTAACAATAATACGAAAGGATAAGTGGTGAGTTATGAAAAAATTAAAACGATATCTTGCAATAATTTTAGCTCTGTTTATGGTGTTTTCCACCAATTCACTAGAAGTTTTTGCGACACAGACTACGAAGAGTGCTGATACAGTTATCAGTGTAGAAAGTAAAACGGCATCACCTGGAGATACCGTTACAGTAAATGTATCGATAAAAGATAATCCGGGAATTTTGGGTGCAACGTTTAAACTGATATATGACGATTCGTTGACACTAACAAAGGCGGAAAATGGTGAGGCATTTTCTTATTTGACAATGACAAGACCGGGAAAATTTACATCTTCTTGTAAGTTTACATGGGATGGTCAAGAATGTAGCAAAGATGATTGTAAGGACGGAACGATATTAAAATTAACCTTTAAGGTTTTAGAAGATGCTAAGCCTGGGGCGGAATTAAAAATTTCTTTCAGTGCAGACGGTGAAAAAGTCTATGACAATGATTTAAATGTTATTACAGTTGATTCTAAAGAGGGTAAAATTACAGTAAAAGATTATGACCCCGGAGACGTAAATGATGATGGAGAAATCAATGTAGCCGATGTTATTATGCTTAGAAGATATATAGCCGGTGGCTATGATGTTAAAATTAATGAAAAAGCAGCCGATGTTAATAATGATTCTAGCATTGATGCAGCCGATGTTATCTTAGTTAGAAGATATATTACTGGTGGTTATGGTGTAGAATTAAAACCATCTACTCCATCAAAGCCAGATAAACCAGATACAGGATGCACACATCAAAGACAAGCAATAGCATATAAAGATGCAACTTGTACGAAGGAAGGAAATATTGCCTATTGGTATTGCGATACTTGTAAGAAATATTTTAGTGATGCCGATGGAAAGCAAGAAATCGCTTTAAAGGATACTACAATCAAAGCATTAGGACATAAACCAGTGATTGACCCAGCAGTAGAACCGACGTTAACTAAGCCTGGTCTTACAGAAGGTAGTCATTGCTCGGTTTGTAATGAAGTGATTGTACCACAACAAGAATGGAAGCTTAGTGGATATTCAATAAAGTATGACCTTACCAATGGAGATAGTTATCTTGAAACGCTTACGATTGAAAATCCAAATCCAGCATCCATTGTAGAGGGTAAAACCTTGTATTTAGAAGACCTTGAAGTAAAGGGATATCAATTTGTTGGTTGGTATGATGGAGCAGGCGACAATGCGACACAGGTTAAAAAGGTTGAAAATGTCGACCATAACATTAAACTATATGCACATTGGAAGAAGATTTCTTATACCATTCAATTTAAGTCTGATTTAGTTTCAGCAGATGAAATGAGCTATACTACGAATAATGGCAAGGTATTACCTAGCTTAAAATTAGATGGCTATACCTTTGTTGGATGGACAGATTACAATGGAAAGAAATATTCTAAGATTCCATCTGGTATGACCGGAGATATTACGTTATATGCCAATTGGATGAGTGATAGAAATCAAGCGTGGGCGAAGAAGAAATTAGATGATCCAATCATCTATGAAGATGATAAAAATGGTGTAATTTTATTTACTTATGAAATTGGAGATATCAAAAATGTTCCACTCTATGTCATTCATGATTTTGGAAAAATTAATAATAGTGGAGTGCCTCAGACTGTTACAAAGAAATATTCAGTGACCACTCAAGAGGCATTAATGGAACAATACAATAAAACCGTAGCAAATGCGACAACGGATTCTTCATCTTGGACGCTATCAAAAGATTGGTCGGATAGTGTAACCGTTAGTCAAGAATATTGTGAAGAAAATGGACTGACAAGAGAAGAAGCAGAAAAGGTTTGTAAGTCAAATACCGATAACTGGTATGTAAGTAATAGTAGAGGTGGCTCACAAACTACTAGTACAGTTGATAGCACGGATACCTATGATTTAACAACGACCAATAATAATACGAAATCATGGTCTGATGATTATGAAGAACGAAAAAAGAATGGAAAAGAAACAACGACCTATGATAGTACCAATCGTACTCATGGTTTTGATGTAAATGGAAAAATTCCTCTAAGTAAAAAAGAGAGTTCTGGATTGGGATTTAAGGGATTAAGTGTAGGTTCGGAAACTTCAAAAGGTCTTGAAATCGGTGGAAGTTATGAAAGTAAATCGACCGATCATACCGGTACAGATACTACCAAAAAGGGCGATGATGTATCGACGATGAAAGGACAGGTTTATGATAATACAACAACCGGTCAGACAGGAACAGTAACAAATCATACCTCCAATACGAGTAATACTTCTTCTTGGAATAGTGAATCTGGATATGGAGCAAGTTCTACGGTAAGTAAAGAAAATGAAATTGCGACAAAGATTTCACAGGTTATCAGTGAGAAAACAGGTTATGGAAAATCCTATATCAATTCAAGTGGAGAAAGTTCATCACAGGGTATGACAAGTTCTGCTTCGAAATCCGAAGAATATGGTTCAACGGTTACGCATTCAACGGCAACGACACAAGAAGAAACAGTGACCTATACCACAACAAATACCGTATCGGGATTCCATCGTTGGGTTATGGCTGGAACTGCTCATGTATTTGCAGTAGTTGGATATGACATTGCTTCTAAGAGCTATTTTGTTTATACCTTTAATATCATGGATGATGAGATGCATCGTTTTGAAGATTATTCGCTTAATTCTGCGAACTATGATGACAATCAATCCAGTGTAATTCCATTTGAAGTACCAAGCGATATTGCAGATTATGTAAATACACAAATGTTTGAAACCGATGGATTAGAAATTGATGTAGATGGAACAATTACCGGATATAATGGTAATGACAGTGCAGTTGTAATACCAGACTATAAGAGAATTGAAAATAGGGATGGTACATACTCTGTTGTGAAAGTAACCAAGTTATCGGAACATGCATTTGACAAGAAAAAAGACCAGATTACTGGCGTAAAGCTTTCAAAATACATAACAGAAATTCCAGCGAATACATTTAAAGGATGCACAAAACTATGGGATGTTATTGCATCGGTAAATACAATTGGTGATAATGCCTTTGCAGATTGCCCTCTTTTAAATGATTGGAGCATTAGTTCTAAGATAAAGAAAATCGGAACGAATGCATTTAAAGGAGCTGATTATCTTACCGTAAATGCAACAAATGCAGATGTGGTAAAGCGTGCATTAGATTCGAATGTTAAGAATATTACAATTGGTATTTCACAAATTGAAGATTCGTTAGATAACACAACGTTGAACGTATCAGAAGGAACCCAAAAAATTGATTTTAGAGGACATGGAAAGACTTATAAGAATTTAAGTATTATTTCTGATGCCAAGACAACAATTTTAAATCGTATTAATATAAACTCAGAAGGAATGATTCCTCTTCAGATTACTTCACCAGAGGTTGGCTTATATCAGATGAGTGTTAGCAACAGAGGAATCTGTGCAACGATGCTTGCTGATAAGACAAAACTAGACCTTTATGGACGTGTAAATTTAAATTCAGATACCAAGAATGCTTTATTTATTAAGAATGCAGAAGTGATGCGTTCTATTACTGGTTTAACTACAAGCTTAACGGTTAAAGATCATTTAGTAACTTGTGGAACGATTACCGATACTGAGAAGTTCATAAATGGAACGATTAAAAAAGTAAGTGCAGCGGAATTTGATAAGATGCTACATTCCTATACCTTAACCTTTGATGCAAATGGTGGAAATTGTGATACAACCTCCATTGAAGTTGCTAATGCAACTGCAATTGGAACTTTGCCACTAGCAACAAGAACAGGTTTTGATTTTGACGGTTGGTATACCAAAGATGGTACCAAGATTACAGAGGCTACAATATTTGCTGATGGTGAAGATAAAACGGTTTACGCACATTGGAATGCGAAAAAATATTCAGTAACTTGGGATGAAAAGACAGGTTGCAACATTACAGTAAAAAGAACAAGTTCGCCAAATAAAGATGCTTCTTTAGGTATCTTAAATAGTGGTGATGCCATTTATTATGGTGATGTATTAGCTATCACTTATAAGGCTTTGGATGGATATGAATTAGATTCAAATGGCCAAACTACGATTACAGTTGATAAAGATGTTACAAAGAAAGAAATCTATGCAACTGTTTGGAGTAATTGGTCCGATTGGTCAGAGACTGAAATGAGTGAATCTGATAATACAAAGGTAGAATCGAAGATACAATATCGTTACTCTGATAAAAAGATAACAACAAGTACCAATTCATCGTTAAGTGGTTGGACAAAAACTGGTTCTACGACATCTTATGGAAACTGGGGTAACTGGAGTGGTTGGATAACCGATTGGGTTGGCGGTAGTGATACTAGAGAAGTACAAACCGGTACATTATATGGTTACTACTATTATCTATGCTCTTCCTGTGGAGCTCATATGCATGTATATTCAAGCTGCTATACCTGGGCAGGCGGTTGTGGAAAGAGTACCATGAACTCTGGAAGCTTTGTAGGAACTTGGAGTCCCGTTTCTTGGGATAGTGCAGGACTTTATAATTTCCATAGTACAGGAAAATATGCAACCGATAGCATCGGTGGAGGTCGTTGGTTTAAATGGGCTGATCAGTCTCCAAAGACAGGATACAGATATCGTGACCGTTCAAAAACAATTACCTATTCATACTATAAATGGGATGATTGGTCACAGTGGGATGACACGATTCAGACTTCTAGTGATAATAAGAAAGTTGAGACAAGAACGGTTTATCGTTCAAGAACAAGATATTAAAGGAGGTCAAAAGGTATGAAGAAATCACGTATCTTTATCGGTTGTGTCATTTTGTTAGCTTTGCTACTTGGCTTTAGCATTTATGTAAAAGGTGCTATATTAGATAAAAAAACAGAGTCTACGATAATTACTGTAGATTCTGTAACTGCTAGTATAAAAGATGAAAATATTATTATTCCAATTAAAATTGAAAATAATACTGGAATTTGTGGCGCAACTTTAACAATAAGTTATGATAAAGATTTAGTATTAAAAGATATAGCAGGTGGCACGGGATTTTCATCGTTAACGATGACACCACCAGGAAAGTATTCAGAAAATCCAATTACAATATTATGGGATGGAGTAGATGAAGATACTACAAATGGAGAAATTGCAGTACTTACTTTTACAAGTCCTAAAAAAGCTGGTACCTATAATATTGAAGTGACAAGTATAAAAGGTGGCATTATAGATGGAGATTTAAAACCAGTTCAAGTGACACTTGTAAATGGAATTGTTACAATAGAAGAAAAGAAAATTTGTAATCATACAGGCAAAACTGAAGTTCGAAATGCGAAAAAAGCTACCTGTAAAACGACAGGATATACAGGAGATACTTATTGCAAGGATTGTGGAGCGAAGTTAAAGACAGGAAAGAAGATTGCTCTTGTAAGTCATAAATGGTCTGCTTGGAAAACCACTAAGTCAGCTACAGCTCTTGCAAAGGGAAGCAGATACAGAACTTGCAGCGTTTGTAAAAAGAAAGAAACACAGACGATTGCGAAGTTAAAGCCAACCATTAAATTATCATCAACGAAAAAGACGATTAAGAAGAAAAAGACGTATACCCTTGTAATCAGTAAGCTTGCAAAAGGTGATTCTGTAAAATCAGTAACGTCAAGCAACAAAAAAATAGCAACTGTAAAGAAAACTAGTAAAAACAAATACAGCATTAAAGCAACTTCGAAAGCTGGAAAGGTTACGATTAAAGTAACCTTAGCTTCTGGTAAGAAGGCAAGTTGTGCAGTGACTGTGAAATAATTGGGAAAAACCGAGGCCTGGCCTCGGTTTTTTATTTGTCAATTTCTTTCAATGATATCAGATTTTTAACTTTTTGACCTTGGTATCATACAATAATCATAAAGGGGAAATTTGGTGTTTTAATATGATAGAAATTCCATTGACTTCTCTTCGTATAAATGAAACAGCGATTTTATCAGAAGTTGGAGCAAGAGAAGGGATGAAACGGCGATTATTAGAACTTGGATTTGTAAAGGGAACGAAAGTGACCTGTGTGTTAAAAAGACCTAGAGCAAGTTTTTGTGCATTTTTAATTAGAGAAAGTGTGATTGCACTTAGAAAGGAGGATGCAAGACTCATATGGGCAGTCAAAGTGGAATGACGATTGCATTGATTGGCAATCCCAATGTAGGAAAGAGTACGTTGTTTAATGAGCTTACAGGGAGTCATCAACATACGGGCAATTGGCCAGGAAAAACAGTAGAGAGTGCAATGGGACATTACACGTATAAGAATCAAGTCTATACGATTGTGGATTTGCCGGGTACCTATTCGTTAAGTGCACATTCGTTAGAGGAAGAAAAGACAAGGGAGTATATTAGTCTTGGTTGTGCAAACTTGATGGTTGTGGTTTGTGATGCGACTTGCCTTAAGAGAAACTTGCATTTGGTATTTCAAATTATGGAATTAACCGATGATGTGGTTATCTGTGTGAATTTATGTGATGAAGCAAAGAAAAAGAAAATTGAAATTGATTTTGATAAATTGCAGCAACTATTAGGTGTTCCAGTGCTTGCGATGTCAGCAGCAAAAAAGGAAGGAATACAGGAGTTTAAAGAACTAATTTCTAGTTATAACAGCAGCAATAAAATTAAGATTTGTGACTGTGAGATGGAAGAGGAAGAGCGGTTAAAGCTTTATTTGCAAAAGGCAGAGGAAATTTGTGCGCAGACTGTGTCTTGTAAAACGGGTAACAGTAGAAAAAAAGATAATCGGATTGACCTTTGGGTAACGAGTCCGATATTTGGGACAATTTTAATGCTGTTACTTCTATTTGGAATTTTTTGGCTAACGATTGTTGGAGCAAACATTCCGTCACAGTGGTTATCGAATGTACTCTTTCGTTTAGAAGAGCTTTTAATAGAGGGAGCAAAATATCTTAATCTTCCAACTTGGCTTTATGAAGCAGTGATTTTAGGAATGTATAGAGTACTTGCATGGGTGGTATCGGTTATGCTTCCACCGATGGCAATTTTCTTTCCATTATTTACGATATTAGAAGACCTTGGCTATTTGCCTCGTGTAGCGTTTAATATGGATGGATGCTTTAAACGGTGTGGTGCCTGTGGAAAACAGTGTCTGACGATGTGTATGGGACTTGGCTGTAATGCAGTCGGTGTAACAGGATGTCGAATCATTGATTCAAAGCGAGAACGTCTCATTGCAATCCTTACGAATTGTTTTGTACCTTGTAATGGACGATTTCCAACGATTATCACCTTAATTATGATTTTTATTGCAAGCAATCGAATACTTGCAACATGTAGTCTTGTCGCAGTTATTTTGATTGGGATTTTGTTGACACTAGTTGTCTCCTATGTATTGTCTCATACGATATTAAAAGGAGAACCCTCGGCATTTACATTAGAACTTCCTCCTTATCGTAAACCACAGGTAGGAAAGGTTATTCTTCGTTCCGTGCTTGATAGAACGCTATTTGTACTAGGTAGAGCCATTTTAGTAGCAGGACCGGCAGGTCTAGTTATTTGGATTCTATCACATACGATATTGAATCAATTAGTGGAGCTGTTACAACCACTTGGTCTTCTAATGGGATTAGATGGAGCAATTTTACTTGCATTTTTATTAGGATTTCCAGCAAATGAAATCGTCGTCCCGATTTTATTGATGATTTATTTAGGTAGTGGAAGTTTGGTCGATTTTGAAAATACCAATGCATTACAGGCAATTTTGATTAGTCATGGTTGGACACAAAAAACTGCGATTTGTATGATTTTATTCTCACTCGTGCATTGGCCGTGTTCGACTACCTGTATTACGATATGGAAGGAGACAAAGAGTATTCGGTGGACATTTGCTTCAATATTGATTCCAACGTTAATTGGAATCTTACTATGTATTAGCATAGCACAGATTTTTTAAGATGGAAAAATGACTGTATCAAAAAAACGACAAAAGAATACATTATCCAAAAAAAATGTTACACTAAAAATACATTAAGATAATACAGGAGGAGATAGTATGATTTGGGGAATAGCGTTAGTAGCAATTTTAAGTGGGATTATTATTGTAGCATTTCGATATATGGATTTTCCAGAAGATGAATATGGTGAAGTAGAAATGGCAACGGAAAGGGAAATAAAGCAAGAACGAAAAGAAAAATTTCTAAAGCTATTTAAGATGGATATGGAAAAGGATGAAATAGAGGAACCAGAAGAAGTTGAAGAAGAGGTTGCAGCAGAATATGAGCCTCGTCCAAAGTTTGAAGATGATATTTTACAGATTGTAGAAGATGATGAAGATGGCGAGATGGCAACCTATATGAGAAGTGGACTAGAGATTCGTATCTATGATGAAACGGGAAATCATCCAATTGCAGTAGAAGAAATTCCAGGAGGAAAATCTGTGATTCATATTGGTCGTTCACAGCTTGAGGATAATGATATTTTAATTAAAAATCGAATGGTGTCTAAAAAGCAATATGATTTATTCTTTGATATTGATGGATTCGGTAGGGAGCAAGTATACTTACAGGCGATAAAGGAAAAGAATCCAATCCGTGTTGCGAATGATAATTGGCAAGAGATTAAGGTATTAGATGTAACGGATAAATATTGTTTATCCAATGAAAAATTTAATCGTTTCATTATCAATCGCATGGGTGTTAAGATGGAAATTGTCAATGCGATGTCAATGTAGGCGTTGACGCCATTTTAAAAAGATATTATCTTCCGTTATTTGTCCATTGAAGTAAAAACCGAAATTGATTTTATTTAATAAGGGTTCAGTTAGGACCCTTTTTGCCTTTTGATAAAAATTATCATTTGGTGACAAAGTAAGCTCAGGATGCTCATAATTTAGTGGAATATCCATAAGTCCAGCAAAATGTAAGGTAGTCACACTGACCATACGGTGTAAAAATAAAATTCTATCACGGTAGGAATCTGGATTAAAATTGTGAGTTAATAACTGTCTGCTGCAAGTATCCATTGATGGAGCAGAAAAATTTTCTTCATAAAAATGAATCATATGAGTAAAATCAATGAGATAAAGTGTTGGTAATTCCTTATAATTAGAGGGATTGGTAATTAAAAAATTAGATAGGTTAAAATCAGTATAAATACAGCCTTCATGATATAATAATTCTAAGATATCCATAAGTTGTTGCATTAAATGGATTAATTGGTTACAATCTTTAATAGGATTAGACCAAGCTGGTACTGGGATATAGTCCATTTCAATCGCACAGCAATCTTCTGGTAGATTGGTAAGATGAGGAAATTTCTCTAATAAGGAGGTTTTCGATTCATAAAAATGATGATAAAATGGGACATGAGTAGTCTCTTTGCAAATATGAGACATTACTGTAAATTCTTTTTTTAATGCATCTTTATCAGAAAGTATTTTTAAATAATGATTTGTATCCGGTATAAAATAAGTCATAATCCAATCTCCTAATATCTTCTTAGAGGAATAGTAACACAAAAATAAACGGAAAGCAATGAGGTATAAAATGTTTGAAAATCAATCGATTTGTAGAAGCTATAAAAATTTAAGAAATGTCAATCAAGATGCGTTTGCAAAGCAGAGATTAAGTTTGCCACTTATGAGAGAGGTTTTAGATGTTTATGTGGTTGCAGATGGTGTGGGAAGTGATTTTCAATCAGAATTTGCTTCTAGTATTGTTTGCAATATGTTTCTAGCACATATGGCAGCAGCAATTGGAGATGAAATTGCACAAAATCCACAGGTGATTGTGGACAAGGAATGGTTAACCGAGAGCGATGAGGAAGAATGTAGATTAATTCAAATGATTCGTAAGTGTTTTAAGCAGACGAATTTATACTTGCAAAGACAGTGCTATGAGACCGGTATGAAACGTACCACTCTTAGTGTATGTGTTATCATTGGTGATTGGCTATTTTGTGCAAATGTAGGTGATTCGCCTGTTTATTTATTAAAAAATAGTAAATTGGAATTGATTTCTAGTATTCACAACCTAGCAGGGAAAAGAGAAGAAGAAAATCCAGACTATTATAAAGAGCTAGATGAACAAAAGAAGAGACAGGATAGTCGAAGACTTTTAAAATGTCTTGGACATTTTGACCGTTTTGATGAGCCAGATATTAGTAAACATCCTTGGGGTGAGGGAATGATTCTTGCAATAGGAAGTGATGGTGGATTTGGCGAGTTGTCAAAAGAAGATATTGAATATATATTGTCTGAGAGAAAAAGCCTAGAAGAGCGAACAGAAACCTTAATTAGTGAGTCTGCTCTTCACACAACGGATAACCAGACAGTAATCGTTGTTTGTGCAAAGGAAAGGGAAGAGATTTAGATGACAAATACCAGCGAGTATTGGAAAGAGCAAATGCAAGAGACGGTATGGGGATTATTAAAAAAAGAATTTGAATTTATCATTTCTCCAGTCTTAGATAAAAGTATACAAGAAACAATAAAGATTTCTCTTGTTAAAGATACTTTTTTATGGATGGCAAGTGGAAATAGGGATTTAGACCCTCATTATTATAAATATCAAGTAGAAGCGATTGACAAAGAAAGAAATATCAGTTATTTTGTAAAAATCCATGAAGAAGCTAAGAACACTCCGAGTGCGAATTTAACAAAGAATTTACAACAAGAAATTAATAGACAACGTATGGCAACCTTTACTTCTCCTTATCTTGCCAAGCTTTATCATGTAGAAGAAGATGGTAGATTTAGTTATTTTATTTATGAAAAGGCAGAAGGAAAAAGCTTATTAGAGCTTGAAGGCGATGAGATTTATCAAAAATTAGATGATAGCCAGAAGGAGAAGGTTATCTTTAAGATTTTCTATGAAATCTTATATGGAATTTATGGATATGCAAGTGGAAGAGAACATCCAATGGTTCATAGAGACTTGACACCTTGGAATATTTTATACAATTTAGAATTAAAAGATAGACTAGAGGCTCAGATAAAAATCATTGATTTTGGTCAAATGCATGTAGATGATCCAGAAAATGGCTCAAGTACTGAATTTATGGATGTGATTCCATTTAGTCCTCAATACGCTCGTTATGACTATACTGATTATTGTCGTGTAGAAAATGGCTATCGACAGACAAAGGATATCTCATTAGACTTTTTTTCAGCAGCAATGATTTTTATTCGATTGTTTGAAGGAAAGGACTATTTTGATAAAGACGAAGCAAGAAAACCTTTTGTTCGCAAAGAGGAATTTAACCTTGTTATGTTAGATAGAAACCGAATTACAAGGCTTTGTGCTCCAAAGTATCATGGATTATTAAGTTTGTTGGATAAAATAACAAGAAGTACTTGCACTATGAGTATTGAGGAGGTAGTAAGCGAGTATACGAAGTTTTTATTAGACTATTATAAAGTGGATAATCTATCTAAGATTTTTAATCAGTCTCAATTGTTAATTCCGAAAAAGAAAATTCGAGATAAAAATGAATTGCTCATTCAATATGAACTCTGTGGAGGAAAATCCGATGGTATCTTAGAGCAGATTTCATTACAGGAAGGAAATGGAGTGATTCTAGACCCAGCAAATCATGATGGTTGTTGTTTTATTATCGATTCTCGCTATACCAAAGGATTAATTCGTAAAGCTTTCTATTTATATGTTTGGAAAGATAGGTTAAAATGTTTAACTCTTCATCAGAAGGCACTAGTCAATGGAGAAAGCAAAATCGGTAAGACAGTAACGTTAAAAGAAGGAGATAAATTATCTTTAGGAGTATTTTCGATTATTATTAAAAGAGTTATAGGGGAGAGGGAATGATGAAAACATTTTGTATTGATTTTATTGTAGATGTAACTGCAAGTAATGAGAAGAACTTGCCATGGATTTATTTTTTAATAAAAGAAGTTGTAGAAAAATTTTTACAATATAAAACAGAGGAGTTTGTTTTTGGTATTACAACACTAAGAGGTGGAAGTGAAAGTTCAAATGGAATTTCTTTTCATAATGGAGAGGATTTTACCGAGAATGAAAAGGAATTTTTGGCTAAATTAATGGATGTAAAAACTTCAAGAGGAGATGCACAAGCAGTCGAGCAAATTGATGAAGCAATGAAGATTTCATTAGGGAAGTTTAAAAAGAATAAGGACTATTTAGGAGTTCCTATTTTAATCACTGATTGTGATGAAATGCCAGAGGGCAAAAAATACTTTGATTATTTAGAGGAACCCCCGATATTTCATCTGTTAGGTCTTTGCTCTACAAATTTATTCTTTAATATGAGATTTCTAAATGCACAAGGAGTCGAGCAAAGTTTACCACACATCTCAGTAAAAGATTATAGTCAGTTAACCGATGAAAATGTTGTGGACTTTATTTATCAGACAATTTTAACACGTATTGCAAAGGAAACAGTAGGAAATTAGTGAGGAAGCATGGAAGAGGCAATTTGTTTTATTATTTTATCGCCACAGACGATTGAAGGGTTGTGCCAGATGCAAAGAGTAATTGCAGGATGGCAAGAATATTATAAGGTCTGTTATAGAGGAGAGTTCTATCAAGCCTTTATAATGGGCAAGGACAGTACGGAAATTGATGGTTTTAAGAAGAGAGAACCTGGATTTCGAATTGAATTAGACCGTTCTTGGTTAGAGGCTAGTGTGGATAACATTGGAGTTATTATTGTAGCTTATGAACAGATTTTAGAATTTATAGATGAGTATTATCTTCCACCGATTATCCATTTAGTGGTAGAACAGGAAAATATTTTAGCGTCATTGACACAGAGTCAAATTTTTAAGATGTTTGCTGATTTAGGAGTGGAACAGATACATATTGATATTATGAAAAATCCAGTAAGGTTAAAAGAAGACTTAGATACAATGGGAGAATCCGGTAAAAAGAAACCTTTCTTTGAAGGAGAATCTTTTATAAAAATACATTATTATGAGGGGAAGGAAAATGGACGTTGCTAGCTTTTTACAAAGTGCAATTGTAGTAATGATTGTCGTAATTGTCGTTGGGTTTGTTGGAACAACAGTAATAGAAAAGCTTCAAGAACAACAAAACGGGCAAGAACGAAAAAAGGAACTACAAAATGCAATTGAGAAAATGAATCAAGATATCTTAGAGATTCAAAATTTGTTGACAGGAAAAAAGGATTACTGTGAACGTGAAAGAAAAAATTTAAATACGATGTATGATTCGACATTTCAGTTATTAAATGAAGTGGGATTTCGACATATGGGGACTTACATCAGTGCTCATATTGGAAAAGAGCGATATGAAAATCTATTAAGGGATAAGGAACGTTATTTAAACTATAAAGAAGAGTTAGCAAAACGTTCTGAGGATTATTCCTATCTTCATAAAAGTTTTGAGGATTATATCTCAAGAGAAATGGATGGATTTACAGATCTTGAACAAAATTTAGAACAAAATTTAGAAGAGGTTAGGGGCATTGTAGAAAATGTAAACCATGGTCTTGAGAGTGTAAAAAAATCCATCATTGAAATGAAACCGCTTAAGCTTGAAAATCATTTAGAGCTTTTAAGTGAAGAAGAGCTTGAGAATGTGAATCGATTAGTAAAAGCAGGAGAAGTAAAGTTTGGCTCGGTTATTCATGCAACGGTTCAAGAAAAAGGTAAGCCAGATACCCGCGTTTGGGCAAATCACCTACCTTATGATGCACAAACAGGTGAGCCAATTTATGGATGTTTTGAAGTCGATGATATGGTTATCGATGAAGATACCCTATTAGGCGATAAATTATTTGGAGAGACGACAGGGCTTCATATTGCAGCTTATAAAGATTATGCTGGATTATTATTTAGTGATAATCCGTTTACATTAAGCTTTATCAATGAAGATGGAGAAAAAGAAGTTCTTTCCCAGATAAAGGAATATTATTTAAAAGAAAAAATGAAATATACAGTTGATTGTCAACTTGGAGATAGACAATGGGTTATTACATTTAATTAGGAGGGTATTATGGCAGAACAGATAAAAATGGCAAGGGAGTATTTAGAAAAGAATCGAGTAGAAATTCAATGCCCTTATTGCAATCAGCAAATTTCAAACTGTGATGTAGAGTACTTATTTAATTTAAACCAATACCGAGTAGAATTTACCTATGCACCGCTTAATCGCTTAATTAAGTTGTCTTCGGATGAAAAGCTAAAAGGTCATTGGCAAGCACGAGGAGTAACGGATATTCAAAGTACTTTTGACATTAATCCAATGCGTTGCATTTGTACGTTAAATGATTTAGAAAGACTGAGTGATGAATTAGAAGAAGAAGGAGCTCGCCTAGAAGAGTTTGTTGTAGATTTTAATGATTCTACAAAGGCGATGGAGATTATGATTCAAGAGGATAATGTGCGAATGATTCAAACCGATGAATTTGTCTGCCCTAGATGCCATAACTTATTGCCACCTTCGATTTTTCGTTCTAAAGTAGTTCGTGTTGGATTGTGTGGTTCACAAAATTCTGGAAAGACTGTATGGATTTGTTCGTTAGAAAAAAGTGTAGAGGATTTTATCGATAATGGAAATGACAATATCGATATCTTCTTTTCTTTTCCAAGTAATTCGAGTGATGGAATTACAGCTAGATATCGTGAATATATTAGAAAGCTGAAAGGACATCCAGGAATTGCACCAGAGGGTACAAGGCTATCGATGGCACCGGTCTTTTTTGATTTTCAATATCGAGAAAATAACTATTTACTGATTATTTATGATGTATCTGGTGAAATTCAAGAAGCAGCAGGTCGTAGAGATTTAGCACTTCAACATTTTAGTCAAATGGATGGCTATATCTTAATGTTAGACCCAGAACTTTTAAAAAATGCGAATCAGTTGTTAAAAAAACCAGTAGAAGATCATGTCGTTGATCGAGATGAACAACGAAGAAAGGCAAAAGCACAATGTGAATTTCTAACAAGAGAGGAACAAAAAGTTGTACAGAATGGAGAGTTTGTAAGTAAGTCGATTCACGAATTGCTAAAAGATTTAGGAAGTAGACAGGTACAAGAAGTTCGCCAACCGATAGTAGAGCGAAAAAATCCGCTAAATATTTTAGCAATTATTGCTGCAAACGTTGATGTAAAAAAACGTGGATTACAGCATATGGCACTTGCAATTGATAAAGGAGACATCCTAAATATTCCAGAGCCTATGGCGAATTTGAAGAAAAATACTTTACAAATTCAGACGATTGAAAATAAAATTATGATGGCAACCGAGTATCTAAAAGATAGAGAGTATGGAGGCGAGGCTGTATTAGAAAAAAGAGCGAATCGTTTCTATGGTTCGGTTTCCTGTCATGTATTAGCTGCACTAGGTTGCAGTGTGAATAAACAACCGAATGAACACTATAGAGAGTTAGAAGGAGAGTTTGCACCATTTGGTGTATTAGAACCGTTAATTAAGATTATTGAAACAATACAGATGAGAGAGGCACAGTAAATGGCGATACAAGAAAGAATATTTCAACAGTTTCATTATTCATCTTCTGCAAATGTAATGGGCTCAGGAAACACGCATGGATTTGGTGTTGTAAGCTCTAGCAAGGCAGATGATGGACTGATGAATGAAGAAATCACCAATATTATGGTTGGAGACTATCCAATTGTAAAGGGAAATAAGCCAACGGAATATATGGTCTATGTACCAAGATATCAAACCTTTATTACCATTGGCTTATCAAATAGCGATAGTATAAAAAATGGAAGAGATTCTCGGTTCGCTCATATCTTAATGCCGCAGACGGATGGAGAAACAGAATTTTTTAATCATCATCCAGAGAATTTTATTCCAAAGCTATCTTGGGTATATGAAAAGGACATCCAAAGAACGAAACATCTAGAAACAAAGACATCATCTCTTGTGTCATTTGACCTTGCTTCATTAGTAAAAGAAGTGGGATTTCGTACACAAGGGGAGCTTGCTTGCTTTATTAAACAGGTCTACAATTCACTTTTTAAAAATGCACAAACTTTATATATTTGTAATACAGATAGTTTAAACTTTAGAGAAACTGCGAAGAAGATGTCCGTTCTTTTAGTATATTTAATTCCACCGAAATTTTATACAGGAAAGAGCTTTGCATTTTTTGCAGATAGCGATATTAAAAGTACAAGCTTTGTTTTTCGTAGCTTTAGCAATAGTCTAAATCAGTGGACAATTGGTCAACATCGTGAAATTCGAGGAGAAGGATATGAGGATGCTTTTTATCTAGATATGGCAAAAAGATTGTTCTTATTAGATAATGGCAAGAGCTTTTTAAAACTTCGTGAATATTTAAATGAGAGTCTAACAAGTGAAGATTACGATTTAATATTTCCAGTTTATTATGAAATGCTTTTAAAGGAGAGAAAGAGATTTTCGGTTGAAAATTGGAAACCTCAATATATTGATGGGATTTTATACGATGTTGCACGTGGAAAATATTGGGAGTTATCTGTTTATTTGATGTCGAATCTCAATACCCAAACTTATCCGACAAAGAAATTAGAATCTTGGTATAAAAAATGGGTAGAGGTTGCAAAGACTAAAGGAGATTATAGGGCAGTTGATTTAGTAAAAGATTATTTAAAAAATGAAAATCCATTATTGCTAGAAGAAGTTTTTCCAGTCTTAGTAAAAGAAGATGTAAAAGAAGAGATAAAAGAGATAAAAAGACCAAGAAACGATAATCGAAGCTTAGAAGAAATTGAAGAAGAGATTCAACAGTTACTTATGCCGATACTTACAAAGGAAGCAGAAAAGGTGCTAACGAATGATTTAGTAACGCTTTATGGTAGAGTAATAAAGAGACAAGGAAATGTAAGAAAGGAAGAAAGTTGTCTTCGCACAGCCTTTGAGATTTTAGAAGTTGAGAATCAACGCGTGGCTATTTTGATTATTCAAAGTATCTATGAAAAGTATAAAAATTATGAAGATAAAGAATTGCTTCATTTGTTAGTACGTAAGCATTTTGGTTTACATGAGCCTGTACAAATAAAAGAAGAAAAAAAAGTAGAGCTTACACAGCCTCCTAAAAGAAAAAGAAAGAGTAAGGCTCCATTAATAGCATTACTCGTTTTACTTCTAGCAGCAGGAGGAGTTTGTGCTGCATTTGCAGTAAAAAGTATGACAAAAAAAGAGCCAGTAACACCGTCAACGACTCCTAGCACAAGTATTATTATTCCAACAGAACCAACGAGTGAAAGTACAGAAAGTAGTTCACAAAAAGAAACAAAAAAAACAAAGAAGGAGAAGAAAAATGTCGATACAAGCCAAACCAACAGGTAAGACAGAATTTTTCTTAGAGCTAGCTTCTAGTTATCAACAGGTGATGGATTTTACGAAGGTATTTAACCAAGAATTTTCGAAAATGTTAAAGAAAAGAAACATTACGCAAAATGCATTACAAAAGGAACTTGCTTCTTCGGTATATAAAAAATTAGAAGAAGGAAACCAAAAGACTTTTGACCGTAAATCAGTAGAAAAATGGCTAAATGGAACGATTCCCGATAATTTGCATCAGCTAGTGATGATTGCACATTTTTTCCAAAAAGAAGAATTAGAAGATGCAGATGATGAAAAGCAAGTGGAGAATTTGTATTTTGAATTAAATCAAAAATATTTACTGCCTGCGAAGGGAAAATATCTGTATATTCGTAAGACAAATGATTTAGCTTTATATTTAGCATGGAGGTTTGATAAATTTGATGACTATTCTCAGATTGTAGAAGATATTAATGTTCAGTTATCGAAAAAAAATACGAAGGATAGTTCGACTCAGTACGAGGAAGAAAATCTCCATGCTTGTAAAACTTATGAGGATGCATTAAATTTAATTGGCAATCACAGTAACTTCTATGAAGCGGTTGATCGTTGTATACGAAAACGTCTACAGGATAAGCTTGGGATTTTAGATATTGCGGAGAGAAATTCATCACTTAGAGGAAATTTGTCCGATTTAAATAGAGGATTTATCTTGGAAATTTGTGCGATTCGTGAGATTGATGTGCTAGAAGTAGAGGAGTTACTGCGTCTTAATCATATGCAGACTTTTATAAAAAAGCCTTGGGGGAGGTTTGAATATTTAGCATTAGTAGATTGGGAGGCTGCTAGAAAAAGAGAGCAAATGGCAGAAAGAATGAAGTTAAAAAATCCGCAGGTTCATTTAGAAACTGAGGATTTTTTGCGATATCATAAAATATGGAAAAAGAATGCAATTGGCAAGATTTCTTTTTGTCTTTGCTTAGGAGAGGCGTTATTTTCCTTAGAGGAAAAAGGCATTTATTATAATTTTTATTCGGTTAATTATATTTTAGACCGTTTAGTGTCGTCGATTTATCGGACAAGTACAAAGAAGCTGACGAAGGATTTTCTGATTGAGCGTTTGGATAAAATTAGTGAAGACGTAACAAGAAATATCATTATTCCAGAAATCAATCATTTAGAGAAAGAAAAAAGAGAACAGATAAAAGAACTTTCTAATAGTTTTTCGCAAGCTTCAAAGGATAAAAAGAAAAGATTAAAGGAAGAAATTAAAGAATTAAGGATTGATAATCATCCAAAATCTGTGTATATTACAGAAAAAGAATTAATTGTTGAGTATATGAATGGAAATTTAACAAGCAAAACACCAATGTACTATCCAATTTCTGATGAAGGAGATATTATCTATTATACACAGTATTTATATGTTGCAATAATGTATAGTGTGTTTACTGGACATTCTTTTTGGGGAAGTACGATGAGTGGTTATACCGATTATTTACAAGACCTTAGAGAACTTGGTGTGAAACGTTCCTATATGATGCTATTAAAAATTTTTAGAGATATTTTAGACGAAAAAAAAGTAATCAATTATCGAAAATTGATTACTGAATGTTTAAATGGATTCTTGACCTGACTACTCCACAGAACCCAATATTTAGTTGTTGACTATATTGTAAACGATTTATGTAATTTTATCAACTACTTTTTTATATAGTGAAAACTCCACGGCAAGCCATGGAGTTTTCACTATAACAAATTATAACAAAAGCGGGTGATGGGAATCGAACCCACGTATCTAGCTTGGAAGGCTAGTGTTCTACCATTGAACTACACCCGCGTAAGAAATATTTTCTCAACGCATAATAATATACTATAGATTAAAAAGAATGTCAAGCACTTTTTTCTTAAATATTTCTTAATCTACTCGATATAATTATGAAAGAAAACTATGTTATGATATTACAAACTGGAGGAGATTATTTATGGATTATAAAATATTAGTTGCAGAAGACGATGTAGATATCGTTCGATTAGTAAAATTATATCTTGAAAGCAGTAACTATTGTGTCTTTACCGCTTTTGATGGACGTTCTGCTTTTGAAATTGTAAAAAGAGAGAACATAGATTTAGCTTTAATTGATATTATGATGCCAGAAATGGATGGATACGAACTTACCAAGAAGATTCGAGAGATTAAAAATATACCGATTGTGATTTTATCCGCTAAAAATGATGAGAAGGATAAGGTGTTAGGGCTCAATCTTGGAGCAGATGATTATATTACAAAGCCATTTAATCCATTAGAGATGGTAGCAAGAGTTAGTGCGAATTTACGTCGATTTTATGATTTAAATGAACAGCCAAAAAAAGAAGAAGTTCGTGCTAATGTATTAAAAATAGGAGATTTATTATTAGATAATGATAGAATGATTCTTACAAAAAGGGGAGAGGAAATTCCGTTAACACCGAATGAATATAAGATTTTAGTATTATTGATGGAATCGCCAGGACGTGTTTATACAAAATCTCAAATTTGTGTGGCAGTAAATGGCGAATTTTATGAAAACTATGAAAATGCGATTGCCGTACATATTTCACATTTAAGAGATAAGATAGAGGATGACCCTCATGCACCTCAATACATTAGAAACATTAGAGGAGTAGGATATAAGATTGAAAGACCGTAAGAAGAATAATAAAGGAAGTATTTTTACAATGCTACTTGCCAATTATGCGATATTTACAATGTTGATGTTATTAGTTGTAATTGGAGTTGTAGAGATTTATAGTTTTCGTAATCGAAGAATGACAATGTCCATTGATACGAATCAAATTCACTATTATGATGATATTCTTACAAATGGAGAGTATGAGAAATTTCCAGTAGAAAGGCTATTAGGAAAAAATGGAAAGATTGTTGTGTTAGATGAATTAGGAAGAAGTATCTATCCTAAAAACACATCGATGTATTTATCAAATATAGAGATAACAGTCATTCCCAATTATCTAGATGAATTAAAGATTCAATCCCAAGACCTTGTTACAGAGGGGGGTCAGATTCAGCACAGTGTTTCGATGAAAGGGAAAAATAATAACAAATCGTTGAAAAGACAGTATATCTTTGATGAAAATTATAATATTATCTACAATTCACATTCTTTAGAAGTAGATTCCCTTACGAAAAGGGAGTATGAATTATTAATTGATAAGAGTGATAAGAATTATAGTATTCAAAAATATTGTTTTAAGAGTGATTTAGGTAAATTGTATACACTGTTATTATATCAAGAGAAAACAAAAAGCGGTGATTTACAAAGTAAAGTAAATAGTTTTATTACGGATAGTGTTTTGATTTTTATTTTATCCTATTTAGGAGTGATATTAATTTTTATCTTATGGTTAAATCAAAAAATAAAGAAACCTCTAACCATGTTGTGTTTAGCACTTAATGAGTTTCAAACAGACGAGCAAAAGGAAATTGAATATTCAGGGCCTAGAGAGTTTAATGAGATTGTTGAAAGCTTTAATGCAATGTCTAAAAGGTTAACCGATAGTGAGATTGAACGTAAGAAGCTAGCAGATAGTAAGCAAAAAATGCTTGCAGATATTTCTCATGATTTAAAGACACCGATTACAGTAATTGAAGGTTATGCAACTGCATTAAATGATGGGGTTGTGCCTAAGAGTGAAATCAATAATTATTTATCGATTATCGTTCAAAAATCACAATATTTAAATGAATTAATTAATACATTTCATGAATACAGCGTGTTAGAACATCCCAATTATACGCTTGTAAAACAAAGAGTAGATATTTATAATTATTTGCGTGATTATGTAGCGAAACGTTACAATGAATTTGTTGTAACTGAATTTGAATTAGATATTAATATTCCAGAAGAACATGTATATTGTGAAGTAGACGTTCGAGCTCTTCAAAGAGTATTTACGAATATTTTAGCGAATGCGATAAAACACAACGGACCTGGGACGAAGCTACTTATCTCGATTTCAACTTCTAAAATGTGGGTTCGAATTTTACTAGCTGATAATGGAGTAGGAATTCCAGAAGAAATTAGGGATAGTTTATTTGAACCTTTTGTACTAGGGGAGAAATCAAGAACAGGAAGGGGTTCAGGTTTAGGTCTTTCGATTGCTAAGAGAATTGTAGAAGCACATGGTGGAATGATTAGGCTTATGACAGATTTTCCAAAGGGATATAAAACGACCTTTGAGATTATGCTTCCATTAACGGATGAAGAAAAAGGAGGGCTCAATGAAGAAAAATAATTTGATATTCTATGTATTGTTTGGTATTTTAATAGTGGGAATTGTTAGTACGACTTATCTTTGTTTGCAGACACTTCAGTCTGTAAACAAGGTAGAAAAGACATTTCAGAGACAATTCGATAAAAATACGAAGGAAGATGACGTAGAAATTGCACAACGGTATATGATTCGGTCTACACTACCAATTTCGAATGCCTATAAATTAGGAGATGATTCATCATTGAATAGTCAAGATAAAGAAACATTAAAAATGGCTTCGAATATTTTAAACAGGATTATTAAAAAGGGAATGTCAAAATATGAAAAAGAAAAAGCTGTATATGAATGGATGATTGACAATTTAAGTAATGATACGGGAATGTTAAGTGTGATTCCCACTACATCGTCAAATACCGATATTCCATATGGAGTACTTAAAAATCGTAAAGGAGTAAGTACAGGTTATGCAACGACGTTTCGGTTATTTATGCAAATGTTAGACATTGAATGTATGGTGATTCATGATGATTCGGAATACACTTGTTGGAATTTAGTAAGGCTTGAGGATGGAGATTGGTATCATGTAGATATTTATTCTGACTTAGATGGAACGAAGTATAATAATTTTAATGAAAATGACAGTATGATTTCTAATAATTTAGAATGGGATACGAGCTTTTTTCCAGCATCTACTGGAATAAAATACAATTATGCTTATCAAAATGCATCGATTGTAAAGGATCCTTATACGATACCAGAGCGAATAAAGGAGGCGATGGAAGGCGGAAAGACTGCATTGTTTTTAAGATTTAATCAGTTATCCGACAAGGATGTTTTAGTGATGGATACGGTTATTTCAGGGGTTAACAGTAAACTAGAGGTTGGATATGACCAAGATATGAATCAAGCTATTACCGATGAAATTTCATCTTATTACGTAGTAAATGGAAATATTTATACTACACTAGGTTGGAGATGGTGTATTGTAGACAATACGAATCAATTGTTAGTAATTACGATGTCAAAATCAAATAACCAAGAGGGAGAAACGCTTTCAGAAGAAGAATATAGTAAAATTTCAGAAAAAGTAGATGAAGTTTTTGATTAGAAAGGAAAAGGTCGCTTATGACATATTTATATATTTATCTTCTAATATGTATCATATTAGGATTGGCTAGTTGCTTTTATGGAAAGAAATTAGTGTATTTAATTTTTGCAATTAGTGTATTTGCAATTGGATTTATTCTTTGCTTAGATAATGTAGACAGTGATTCAACAGGCATTATTATTGCTAGTATTGTAGGAATTATCTGTGTATTATTACTTAGATTTTTTTATAGAGCAGGATTGTTTGTATTAGGGGGATTCGTTGGATATTTAATTGGTGTATTGCTATTAGGAATTTTACCAGATTCTGTTTCACAATACCAATGGGTAATTTTGTTTATTTGTATTGTAGCAATGGGATTTAGTATGGCTAAATGGTTTGAGTTATTAGTTGTTGCTGCAACTGCATTTTTAGGAGGATTTATAATTACTGCAACTGCAAGCTTTACCGTTATGAATCTTGGAAATTTAGTAGCGTATGTATATGCAGATGGCTCACTTTCAACAATTGCACATTTGAGTAGATATTTATTTGGTGATTTTGCATTTCATTTTGCGACACCGATTTTATTTGGTACGATTATTTTAGCAGTAATTGGAACCTTGTATCAGAAAAAGAGAGGATAAAAGCGATGAAAAGAATACTTACTCTTTGTCTTTGTTTATGTCTTTTGGTCGGTTGTACTCAACAGATTGAATACATTGCTTTAGGTACTTTAGAAAAAACAATACAGACGGTAGTAGGGCAAGATGAACTTTCATTAGTTGATAGTTCGATGGATGATGCAAAGGAGCTATTTTCTAATATATCGAATATCGATTATGATAAAATTGGACAATACTTTGTATTGTACTCTTCAAATGGAACCAGTGATGAGATTGCTGTTGTTGAATTAAAAGATTCGCAAGATACAAAGAAAATGGAAGAAAGTCTTAGAAAGCATTTAGAAAGTCGCAAACAATTATTTAAAAACTATGCACCTGAACAGGTAAAAAACATTGAGAATGCACAGCTTTTTAGTATAGGAAATTATGCAGTATTGGTGATTAATAAAAATGCAACAGCAGTAAAAGAAGCGTTTAATAAGTTTATTTCCCAATAAACCCTTGCAAAAATGGTGATTTCTTATTAGAATAAGAAGATATAATTGATGATTAAGGGAGGAATAACCATGGCTATGAAAAAAAAGCCAGTTACTGGTATGAAAGACATCTTACCTGCAGAGATGCAAGTAAGAGATTATGTAATTGGATTAATTAAAGAAACTTATAAAAGCTTCGGCTTTACTTCAATAGATACCCCTTGTGTAGAGCACATCGAAAATCTATGCAGTAAACAGGGTGGAGATAATGAAAAGCTTATTTTTAAAATTTTAAAACGTGGTGAGAAATTAAATCTTGAAACCGCTAAGGTTGAGGCTGATGTAGTAGATAGTGGACTTCGTTATGATTTAACATTACCATTAAGTCGTTATTATTCAAATAATGCAAATCAACTTCCTTCTCCATTTAAAGCATTACAGATTGGTAGTGTATGGAGAGCAGAACGCCCACAAAAGGGACGTTTTCGTCAGTTTACCCAGTGTGATATTGACATTTTAGGTGACCCTAGTTGCCTTGCTGAAATTGAATTAATTACAGCTACTACTACCTTACTTGGTAAATTATTTGATAATTTTACAGTACGTATCAATGACCGTGGCGTGCTTCGTGCGATGGCTTCTTATAGTGGATTTGAAGAAGAAAGCTTTGATAAAGTTTTCATTATTCTAGATAAGATGGATAAGATTGGCTTAGATGGAGTAAAGAAAGAATTAGAAGAAAGTGGCTTTGCTACTAGCTGTATAGATAAATATTTAGAGTTATTTATTCTTTTAGAAAAGGAAGAAAATCCAATTGCATTCCTTAGAGAAAAATTAGGAGATAACTTAGATAGTGCAACTGCTGATAGCTTAGAGACGATTATGAACAGTGTAAAAGCAACTCAGTCTGCTAAATTTGGCATTGTGTTTGACCCTACATTAGTTCGTGGAATGTCTTACTATACTGGTACAATTTTTGAAGTGGAAATGGCTGATTTTGGAAGCTCTGTTGCCGGTGGTGGACGTTATGACAAGATGATTGGTAAGTTTACAGGTAAGGAAACCTGTGCTTGTGGATTCTCAATTGGATTTGAACGTATTATTACAATCCTTTTAGACCAAGGATTTAAGGTACCTCAGACAGGAAGTAAGATTGCTTATTTAGTAGAAAAGAAGATGCCAAATGATAAATTATGTGAAATTCTAAAGAAAGCATCTGAAGAAAGAGCTGCTGGTAAGCAGATTTTAGTAGTAATGATGAATAAAAATAAAAAATTCCAAAAAGAACAGTTGACAAATGAAGGATACGAAGAATTCGTAGAGTTCTTTAACAGATAGGAAGGGAGAAAAAATGGCTGAATCAATGACAGGGCTTCATAGAACCCATAGATGTACAGAAGTATCTAGTGCTGATATTGACAAAACCGTAACCGTTATGGGTTGGGTACAAAAAAGACGTAATTTAGGAAGTTTAATTTTTATTGACTTAAGAGACCGTTCTGGAATCTTACAGTTGATTTTTGATGAAAATAATATTGGAACAGAAGGTTTTGCAAAAGCTGGTGAGCTTAGAAGTGAATTTGTAATTGCAGCAACAGGTAAGGTTGCAGCTCGTTCTGGTGCTGTAAATAAAAATATGAAGACAGGCGATATTGAAATTATCGTAACAGACCTTAGAATTTTATCAGAATCTCAGACTCCACCATTTCCAATTGAGGAAAATTGTAATACCAAGGATGAGCTTCGTTTAAAATATCGTTATTTAGACCTTCGTCGTCCAAATATTCAGAGAAACTTAATGCTTCGTAGTAAGCTTACTACTTTAGTTCGTAACTTTATGACGAATGAAGGATTTTTAGAGATTGAGACTCCTATGCTTTGTAAGAGTACACCAGAAGGTGCAAGAGATTACCTCGTACCTAGCCGTGTTCACCCTGGTAATTTCTATGCATTGCCACAGTCTCCACAGATTTATAAACAGTTATTAATGTGTTCTGGCTATGACCGTTATTTCCAAATTGCTAGATGTTTCCGTGATGAAGATTTACGTGCAGACCGTCAACCTGAATTTACTCAGATTGATATGGAATTATCTTTTGTAGATGTAGATGATGTTATTAGTGTAAATGAAAGACTATTAGCTTATATATTTAAGGAAGTTTGTGGTGTAGAAGTTTCTCTACCAATTATGCGTATGCCTTATGCAGAGGCTATGGCTCGTTTTGGCTCAGATAAACCAGACCTTCGTTTTGGACTTGAAATTGTAGATGTATCAGAAGTAGTAAAAGGATGCGAATTTGTGGTATTTGCTTCTGCATTAGAAAATGGTGGTGCAGTTCGTGGTATCAATGCTAAAGGACAGGGCGGTATGGCTCGTAAAAAGATTGATGCACTTGTAAACTTTGCAAAAGGTGTAGGTGCAAAAGGTCTTGCTTATATTGCAATCCATGAAGATGGAAGCATCAAATCTTCTTTTGCAAAATTTATGAAGACAGAAGAAATGGATGCGTTAATTAAAGCAATGGATGGACAGCCAGGAGATTTACTATTATTTGCAGCAGATAGAGTAAAGATGGTTTGTGATGTATTAGGTGCACTTCGTCTTGAACTTGCTAAGGTTATGGGATTATTAGAAGGCAATAAGGAATTTAAATTTGTATGGATTACAGAATTCCCATTATTTGAATATTCTGAAGAAGAAAATCGTTATGTAGCAATGCACCATCCATTTACCATGCCAATGGAAGAAGACTTAGATATGCTTGAAACACAGCCTGGTAAAGTACGTGCTAAGGCTTATGATATTGTATTAAATGGTACAGAAATTGGTGGTGGTAGTGTTCGTATTCATCAGAGCGATATCCAAGAAAGAATGTTTAGAGCACTTGGATTTACAACAGAAAAAGCTTATGAACAATTTGGATTCTTAATCAATGCATTCAAATACGGTGTTCCACCTCACGCTGGACTTGCTTATGGTTTAGACCGTTTAGTTATGCTTATGACAGGTTCTGATAGTATTCGTGAAGTCATTGCATTCCCTAAGGTAAAAGATGCTTCTTGTTTAATGACACAGGCACCTAGCACCGTAGATGAAAAGCAGTTAGAGGAATTAGCGATTTCTATTCGCCCAGTGGAAGAAACGAAAGAAAATGATGAGAATTGATAAATTTCTTGCTGGACAAACAGGTAATACAAGAAAAGAAGTAAAAGAATGGTTAAAGAAAGGGCTCGTCTATGTAAATGACGAGCCTATTAAAAAACCAGAATTTAAGGTAAATCCAGATGAAGATGAGATTGTCTTAGATGGAAAAAGGATAGGCTATGAGCCGGTAGTTTACTATATGTTTCATAAGCCGGCAGGGTGCGTCAGTGCAACAAAGGATAATCATGATAAAACAGTATTGGATTTTTTTGAAGCTTCCGATAAGAAAAAAGACTTATTTCCAGTAGGAAGATTAGATAAAGATACAGAAGGATTATTACTTGTTACAAATGATGGAGAATTATCACATAACCTGTTATCTCCTAAAAAGCATGTCGATAAGACTTATTATGTAGAGTTAAGTAAAGAGATTACATTAGACGATGTAGCTAAACTAGAACAAGGAATCGATATTGGAGAAAAGAATTTAACCTTACCAGCAAGATTAGAACAGATATCGAAGCAATACTATCGCATTACGATTCGTGAAGGAAAATTTCACCAAATTAAGAGAATGTTTCATGCAGTGGGCAGTGAAGTGGTGTATTTAAAACGCCTTTCAATGGGCAGTCTAATATTAGATGAAAGTCTAAAACCTGGACAGTATCGTCCACTAACAAAAGAAGAGATTTTGGGATTGAAAAGAAAGGAATCGTAGTGATGGATGAAAGACAAAAATTAGAAAGTTTTCTAGAAACGTTAACCGTAGGTAAGGTTTGTATTGAAAATGAATTAAAATGCACCGTAGTAAGCTTTGATTCAGAGCAAAAGATGGCAACTTTCGAGTATCTGGTAACATCGTTTATGCTCAATGCTTTTGGCTGTTTACATGGTGGAATGACAGCAAGTATTTCAGACCGTTCGATGGGGTTACTTTGTTCTTATTTTCTAGATGGAAAATTTACGCCAACAATTAATTTAAATATGAATTATATTTTGCCTTTTATGGAAGGAGAAACCCTAGTCATTGAGGCAAAAATTGAACGATTAGGTCACCATGTAGCAAGTACCTCAGCAAAGCTATATCGAAAAAGTGATATGCAATGCGGGGCAACTGCAACAGGTAACTTCTCAGTAGTATAAAAGGCAGGAAGTGATTCCTGCCTTTAAAAATGATATGGCATACAACAGCCACCACCTAAGCAACAGTTACAGAATAGATTGAGTAGGATAATATTTCTACACCAATCATCGCTATCTGCGGGTGAACCATACTTCCTGCCCATATTGGTGTACCAACCTCCACCATTTTGCAACTGATTTAATAGTTGAATATATTGAAGGTTGTTTGGTTCCATGGATACGGCTTGCCTAGCATAATCCATAGCAGCGATATTGTTGCCCATTTGTGAATTTGCAACCGCACTTAAGTAATACCACTGTGCATTACGATTCTGAATAGAATTTAATACGTTAATGGCTTGCTCATATGCACCACTGTTAATATAATTAATAGCAGCTTGCAAATGAGAAAAGCTATCATTCGAGTAGCTGTAGCTACTAGAGCTACCTTGTTCTTTGTCTTTAATAATTTGTTGATAGGCTTGCTGAATATCTTTAAATTTCTTTTCAGCAGCTTCTTGTTCTGCCTGTGGTTTGCCAACATTGGCATCCGGGTGATATTTACGGCTTAATGTACGATAAGCCTTCTTTACATCGTCCATAGAAGCATCTCTTGAAACTCCTAAGACTTGATATGGGTCTGTATACATAACTTATTCCTTTGCTTTTTACCTAATTTACCAGATTTTACTAGTTCGTAATGAGTCCATACACCAGAATACAATATATTTCGTAAAATTTCAATGTTTTCTATAATTGGAAGTCGTTCAAAGTTTCTAGTGCATTCACTAATCGTACTCATTAAGTAGGCATGACATCTTGCTTCAAAGTCAGGTTCCTTCTCCATTGCAAGAAGTGGATTGTAAGAACCAGTCTGTTTATCCTTTTCTAAATCCTCGAAAGCATCCATCAAATAAATAAATTTGCCAAGATAAAAACCAGTCGCATATAAATCCTTTGACCAGATATCTTCTTTTGGAACAAAAAGCTCTGCAATCATTCTACCAGAGCATCCTAAAACCTTATCAATATTTGATTCATTTGAATGTTCACATGCATGGAGCTCTTTTAATGCTTGATTTATCTTTTTTACCTTTTTAGGGTATTTTTTCTTTAATTCATGAAATCTTTTACGATAGATGAGTGTACCAGCATAGCTACTTAGCTTTTTCTCATCAAGATAATCATCCTGTGCTTTATAG
>CABUZU010000008.1 GCA_902496125.1 uncultured Lachnospiraceae bacterium | reverse complement strand
AGGCGATACCGCTAAAATGGGTATTACTGATTTCGCACAGGATCAGTTAGGTGACATTCTTTTCGTTGACCTTCCAGAAGAAGATAGCGAAGTAGTAGCTGGTGAAGTGTTTACAGAAGTAGAATCTTCTAAAACAAATTCAGAAGTTCCTTCTCCTATCACAGGTTCTGTTGTAGCTGTTAATGAAGCTTTAGATGATGAACCAGAAGCTATTAACGAAGATCCTTATGCAGCTTGGATTGTAGAAGTTAAATTAAACGATGCAGCTGAATTAGATGAACTTTTATCAGCAACAGATTATGAAGCTGGTTTAGAAGAATAATCAAACATTGCAATTATAGAAGGACAGGTTACGCCTGTCCTTTTTTGTTTTATTGACATTGAATTTAAACAATGATATGATACTCGAAATGAGTGAAAAAGGAAAAAGAAAGGAAGAAGATAATGATACAGGACATTGCTCCAAAAGAGTTTCATAATGAATTTATTTGTCGATTGCCTGTCGATACCGATTATGTAATTGCCTTTTATGATAATAAACTTTTAATGAAGGATAATCATCCAATTACAATAGCAGATTATAAAAATCTTGGATTTACGACAGAGGAACATTTGCAATATCTAATTCGTGTAGATGAAGTTGTATTTTATTTATTAGAGGATATCAATATTACAGATTTAGGAGAGTGCCATTGGGAATCTACAAATTTTATTCGTGGATATGAACCACAGTGGATGAGTTATGCTATTATTACTTGTATTCAGTTAGCAAATTGGTATGCAAAGAGAAAATATTGTGGAGCTTGTGCAACACCAATGGAAAAAAGTAAAACGGAACGAGCAATGGTCTGCCCTAAATGTGGAAATATTGAGTATCCAAAGATTTGTCCGGCAGTTATTGTAGCAATTGTAGATGGAGACCGTATTTTAATGAGTCATTATGCTGGCCGTGTTTATAAAAAATATGCACTGCTTGCTGGATTTATGGAAATTGGCGAAGACTTTGAGATGACGATTCGTCGTGAAGTAATGGAAGAGGTTGGATTAAAGGTTAAAAATATTACTTATTATAAGAGTCAGCCTTGGGCATTTACAGATACCGTACTTGCAGGATTTTATTGTCAATTAGATGGTTCAGATAAAATTAAGTTAGATGAATTTGAACTTCATGATGCACAGTTTATTAAAAGAGATGATATGGTAAAAGCAGATAAGGATATTAGTTTAACTGCACAAATGATAGAGGCCTTTCGCAGTAAGACTTATCCAATGTATGAAGAATGGGAGACGAAAGAATGATATTAACAAAGCTTGCAGGACCAATTATTGGTGCGATTATCGGATATTTTACAAACTATATTGCAGTTAAAATGTTGTTTCGACCATTAAAACCGGTTATGATTGGAAATTTTCAATTGCCATTTACACCAGGAATTATTCCAAGAGGGAGAAAAAGACTTGCAAAAGCACTAGGAGAAGCAGTTGGAGGAACACTACTCACACCAGATGATATTGAACAGATGTTATTAACAGATGAAATCAAGGATAAAATCAGTGGTCAAGTAATCAACTATCTAGAAACAGAGACAAGAAGTATCACAGAAATTGCGACAACTAGCATAGGACAGGAAAAATATGTTCAAACAACGGATGCTGTTAAGGAGAAAATTACAGATAAAGTATTAGAAGGTATTCAAAAAGTAGATGTGGGTCAAATTATTGCGGTTCAAGGCGTTAATGCAGTAAGAGAAGCAATTGCAGGTACGATGATGGCAATGTTTGTTTCTGATGATTTAATTAATTCTTTTGTAGACCCGATTAAACAGAGAATCAATAATTATATTGATATTAATGGACAAGAAATGGTTGGTGGTCTTGTAAATGATGAGACGGATAAATTCCTTGAAAATACACCAAAGCAGTTATTAGAGAGTGTAGAAATTGAGCAAAGTCAAATGAAACAAGTAGTTGATAGTGCCTATTCAAAAGTGATTACATCACAGGTAAGCATTTTATTACAGCAAGCGAATATTCCAGCAGTTGTAGAGTCCAAAGTTAATGAAATGGATATTATGGATATTGAAGAACTGGTAATGTCTGTAATGAAAAAGGAATTAAATTCTATTGTAAACTTAGGTGCGTTGATTGGTTTTGTCATTGGATTATTGAATCTATTATTTTAGGAACGTTTTCGATAATTATAATAAAGTATTCACAAAATGTTCACGAAATCTAGGTAAGATACTTTCTAGAGTGACCGATGGGTCGGGGAAAGGAAATTGAAAAATGAGTAAAGTAATTGGGATAGATTTAGGAACGACAAATAGTTGTGTAGCAGTTCTAGAGGGTGGTAAGCCAGTTGTAATTAGTAACTCAGAAGGTGGAAGAACGACGCCATCTGTTGTAGCTTTTTCAAAAAAAGGAGAACTTCTCGTTGGAGATATGGCTAGAAGACAAGCAGCAGTTAATGTCGACAATACAATTTCTTCAATTAAGAGAGAGATGGGAACATCTTACCGTGTCAATATTAATGGTAAGAAATATTCTCCACAAGAAATTTCAGCAATGATTTTATCGAAACTAAAAAAGGATGCAGAAAGCTATTTAGGTGAAGCGGTAACAGAAGCTGTTATTACGGTGCCAGCTTATTTTAATGATGCACAACGTCAAGCAACAAAAGATGCAGGACGAATTGCAGGTCTTAATGTAAAACGTATTATCAATGAACCTACAGCAGCAGCACTTGCCTATGGCCTAGACCATGGAGAACCACAGAAAATCTTAGTCTATGATTTAGGTGGTGGAACCTTTGACGTATCCATTATTGAAATTGGCGATAACTTAATTGAGGTATTAGCAACATCAGGCGATAATCATCTAGGTGGTGATGATTTTGATGAGAGAGTGGTAAAATATCTAGTTTCTGAATTTAAACGAGCAGAAAAAATTGATGTAAGTAAAGATCCTACAGCAATGCAAAGGATTCGTGAAGAAGCAGAAAAAGCAAAAAAAGAATTGTCTACGATGACCTCTACCAATATTAATTTACCTTTCTTAACAGTAGTACGAGGTGAACCGAAACATTTAGATATTACACTGACTCGTGCACAGTTTGAAGAGCTTACGAAAGACTTAGTAGAAAGAACGAGTATGCCCGTTGAAAAAGCATTAGCAGATGCAGGACTTAGTGCAAGAGATTTGCAAAAGGTTTTATTAGTAGGAGGTTCGACAAGAATACCGGCAGTTTCAAGAAAGGTAAGTCAGTTACTGGGAATGGAACCATCAAAAAATTTAAATCCGGATGAATGTGTAGCACTTGGTGCAGCAGTGCAGGGTGGTAAATTAGGTGGTGAAGTAGTAAGTGGAAGTGCAGCAGCAGAACTGATTTTAATGGATGTAACCCCACTTACACTATCAATTGAAACAGTTGGTGGAGTAGCAACTCACTTAATTGAAAGAAATACAACGATTCCTACAAGATATAGCAAGGTATTTTCTACAGCAGCGAACTTCCAAACCTCAGTTGATATTCGTGTATTACAAGGTGAACGCCAATTTGCTAAAGACAATAAGTTACTTGGCAATTTTAGATTAAATGGAATAAAAAGAGCTATGGCAGGTGTGCCACAGATTGAAGTAACCTTTGATATTGATGCGAATGGAATTGTAAAAGTATCGGCAAAGGATTTGGGAACAGGTAGACAGCAAGAAATTACAATTACTTCTAGTTCGAATATGTCGGAGGAAGAAATTCAGCGAGCAATCAATGAAGCAAAGATGTATGAAAATATGGATGACACAAAAAAAGAAGCGATGAATGTTCGTTATGAAGCACAACAATGTATCGAAAGGTCAGAGCAGAAGTTAAAAAATAACAAAAAAGAAATGAATTGGTCGACAAAGTCTCAGATTAAAAAAGATATTGCACATTTAAAAAAGCTAGTAGTAAAAACAAAACCAGAAACGATTACAACCGAACAAGCAAATGAAATAAAGGCTGCACAGGAAATTGTAGAAGAAGCACTTGCAATGTATAAATAAGAAAACGGGGAAGTCCCCCGCTTTCTTATTTTTTTGCTGCTTTTGCATAGTCAGTGGTAACCAAATCAGTATAGGAAATTTTCTTATCAAGCTCACCAGATTCGATTAAAATATCTTCTAATAATTCAAAGCTTTCATTAGAGAAAATAAGGTCTGTTTTCCAAGTATCTTGTTCTAAGTAACGATTTACAATCGTTGCAATGGTAGCTTCATCCGTTTCAGGAAACTGAGGTGCAATAACCTTAGCAATTTCATCAGCAGAATGAGAGTTTACATATTCCATACCACGTTGCATTGCATTGGTAAATTTTTGAATTGAAGTGGGGTTCTTTTTTAAAAAGCTTTTTTTAGCACTATAAGCTGTGTAAGGGACATAGCCAGAATCCGTGCCTAAAGAAGCAACGACATATCCACTTCCCTCTTGTTCTAAGGCAGTAGCAAAAGGTTCAAATTCAACAGTAAAATCACCTTTACCCTCTGTAAACGCAGCAGCAGTTAAACCAAAATCAATACTTTGGTCAATCTTTACCTCTTTTTTCGGGTCGATGTTTTGTTGTTTTAAAATATATTCAAATACCATTTCTGGCATACCACCTGCTCTACCACCTAAGACATTTTTACCTTTTAAATCAGACCATTTAAAATCCTTCATCGGTTCTCTAGCAACAAGAAAGTTACCAGCACGTTGAGTAAGTTGCGCAAAGTTAATTGCATAATCTTCATTACCCTCGACATAGCAATAAATCGAAGCTTCCGCTCCCATAAATCCGATATCGGCATCACCAGAAATTAGTGCGGCCATAACCTTATCTGCACCATATCCTGTATCAAGCGTTAATTTTAGTCCTTCACTAGTAAAATAGCCTTTTTCAATTGCGACATATTGAGGTGCATAGAAGATAGAATGGGCGACCTCATTTAAAGTGATGGGAATAAGTTCATCTTCGGATTTTTGTTTGTTACAACCAACTAGTAAAGTGCCTAGAATAAGCGCTAGGCAGAGAAAATAAACGAGAAATTTTTTCATGATATACCTCCTTTTTTGGCTAAGGTTAGTATATGCAAGAAAAAGCAGAGGGTGATAATGAAAAAATACTTGACTTCAAGTCCACTCTAAGGTGTAGTCTTTGCATAGAAAGAAAGTATTTTATCAATGAAAGGAAGTCTTTAATATGGCAAAGATTGTACAGACAGCAGGAAGAAATGCACTTGGAGAATTTGCTCCAGAATTTGCACATTTTAATGATGATGTTTTATTTGGAGAAAATTGGAATAATGAAGATATTGATGTAAAGACAAGAAGTATTATCACCGTTGTATCCTTGATGTCACAGGGAATTACCGATTCTTCTTTGAAGTTCCATCTTCAAAATGCGAAAGACCATGGAGTAAGCCAAAAAGAAATCGCAGCAATTATTACTCATGTTGCTTTTTATGCAGGATGGCCAAAAGCATGGGCGGTATTTAATTTAGCAAAAGAAGTATGGGACGTTGAAAAGTAGAGGTAATGTATTATGAAAACTACAAATAGAGAAGAATTTGAAAAACAAAATGTATTTGGAACAGGTGCAGAAAACACAGGATTTGCACAGTATTTTATCGGAAATTCATTTTTAAATCCATTGACCCAACATTTTTATATGGTAAAATGAATAAAAAACTTGGAGGGGACTATGACTAGAAAGGATTTAAAACAACAGCTACTAAATAATATTACAAGTGAAGAATGGGTACAATTAGAACAAAAGTCAAAGGATTTAATTATCAACGATTTTAATCGTGGTGTAATGTTAAGATTAAAAGAGAATAAGACGAAATCTTTAGAAACTGTACCAGAAAAAGAAATCGAACAATTATCTGATGAATTAAAAGATTATTTAAATCAGTATATGCAAGACCAGCCACAAGCACATAAATGGATTATTTTTGCTTGTATTTATTTAACTTATATTGAACAAGTTCCAATGCACCCACAAGATAAAGTAAATTGGATAAAGCGTGAAGATGGATATTTCTGTCCTTATTATTCAGGAGAGGGTGCTTGTCTTTATTGTATGTGTGAGAAATTAGTTTAGGGGGATTAACATGAAGAAACTTCCTATTGGTATTGAAAGTTTTGAAGAAATAAGAGTAGAAGAATTTTATTATGTCGATAAGACAAAGTTAATTGAACAGCTTCTTAACCAAGGTGCAAAAGTAAATTTATTTACACGTCCTAGACGTTTTGGTAAGTCTTTAAATATGAGTATGCTTCAAAGTTTTTTTGAAATTGGGACAGATGCAAAGCTTTTTGATGGTCTGTATATTTCAGAAAAAAAGGATATTTGTCAACAATATTTAGGAAAGTTTCCAGTAATTTCAATTAGTCTAAAAAGTGTAAATGGTAGAACCTTTGAACAAGCATGTAGCTATTTAGGTAGAGTAATAAATCAAGAAGCTAGAAAATTACAATTTTTACTAGAAAGTACGAAATTAAATAAAATTGATAAGGAAATTTTTAATGATTTACTTTGTAAAACAATCAGTGAGGATACTTTAGCATATAGTCTTAGAGAACTTACAGAGCTATTAGAAAAACATTATGATAGGAAAGTGATTGTTTTAATTGATGAATATGATGTGCCACTTGCAAAAGCAAATGAGAATGGTTACTATGATGAAATGGTGCTTCTACTTCGAAATTTATTTGAAAATGTTCTAAAAACTAACAATAATCTAAAGTTTGCAGTATTAACTGGTTGTCTTCGTGTAGCAAAAGAAAGTATTTTTACAGGCCTTAATAATTTTAAAATATATTCAATTACAGATATTCGCTTTGATGAGACTTTTGGATTTACAGATTCAGAGGTTAGGGATATGCTTCATTATTATGGACAAGATGAATGTTATGATACTGTTAAAGAGTGGTATGATGGATATCGTTTTGGAAATATAGAGGTTTATTGTCCTTGGGATGTAATCAATTATTGTAGCGACCATATAGAAAATTTGAATTTAGCACCGAAAAATTATTGGGTGAATACAAGCGGAAATGAAGTAATCTATCATTTTATTGATAGCGTTTATGAACCGCAAAAGCTTACTAAAATGGAACTAGAGCGACTTGTGAATGGTGAGATGGTTCAAAAAGAAATCAGTGAAGAAATTACTTATAAGGAGCTATATTCTTCGATAGAGAATTTGTGGAGTACACTATTTATGACGGGATATCTAACGCAACGAGGAGAAGCAGATGGTAACCGCTATCATTTAGCAATCCCCAATAGAGAAATTCGAAACATTATGACAGAACATATTTTAAAATTGTTCAAAAATGATGTAAAAAAGGATGGAGAGAAAGTAAATAGTTTTTGTAATGCTTTATTAAATGGAAAGCCAGAAGTTGTAGAACAAATTTTTACAGAATATATGAAAAAAACAATTAGTGTAAGAGATACTTTTGTTCGTAAACCGACGAAGGAAAACTTTTATCATGGAATCCTACTTGGGATTTTAAGCTTTAAAGAAGATTGGCTTGTGCTATCAAATCGAGAATCAGGAGATGGATTTAGCGATATTTTAATTCAGATAGAAGATGAAGAGGTTGGAATTGTAATTGAGACAAAATATACAGAGGATGGAAATTTAGAGACAGATTGTAAAAAGGCACTGAAACAAATTGTGGATATAAAATATACTGAGGCATTGAAACAACAAGGAATTCATAAAATTTTAAAATATGGAATTGCCTGTTGCAAGAAAACCTGTAGAGTAATGCTAGAAGTAGAAAAATAATCAAAAGACGTAAATTGTCGTTTACAATAGATATATTTTGTATTATGATATAGATATAAATTTTATTGTGAAAGGATGAAGACGTATGAAAAAAAGGATATTTAGCTTGTTAATTGTGATAGTGGTAGGTAGTTTCTTAATAGGGTGTGGACATGAACATACTTGGAAAGATGCTACTTGCACAGAGCCTAAAATTTGCTTAGAATGTAATGAAACAGAGGGTGAACCAGCAGGACATTTATGGAAAAATGCTACTTGTACTGAACCAAGAATCTGTGGTATATGTGGTGCAACAGAAGGTAGTGCACTTGGTCATTCTTGGGTTTCTGCTACTTGTACAGAGCCAGAATATTGTAGTGTTTGTAATGAGACAAGGGGTGAAGCACTTGGTCATTCAATTACTGAGTGGAAAACAGTTAAAGAAGCAACTTGTACAGAAGAAGGAACTCAAAATGGTATTTGTACAGTTTGTGGAGAAACTTTTGAAAAAAGTACTGAAGCTAAGGGACATAAAGCTGGTGAATGGAAAATTACTAAAAAAGCTACATTGTTAAAAGATGGTAAAAAGGCAAAAATTTGTAAAGTATGTGGTAAAAAAGTAAAAACTAAGACTTATAAATTATCAGATAAAGAAAGATCAGTTTTATATAAGGATTCATGTAAAACTTATAGTTATAATACAATAGCTAGAGATCCAGATAAGTATAAATATAAATATGCAAAGTTTACAGGGAAAGTTGTTCAAGTTATGGAAGATGGTGATGAGTATACTTTACGTGTAAATGTAACAAAAACTAGATGGGGATATGACGATACAATTTTAGTTCTTTATACGAGAAAAGATAAAGAAAGTAGACTTTTAGAAGATGATATTATTACATTATATGGTATTCTTGGTGGTACATATACTTATGAGTCTATTATGGGAGCATCAATTACAGTGCCTTTAATGTATGCAGAATATGTTACACTTCATTAATAAAGATCGAGAAAATTATCTAGTACAATAACTAAAATGATATTGTGGCAATGCTATTAAGAGTATTTCTTTTAATAGCATTGCCTTTTTATAATAACAAATATTTGTTAATGATACTATATAAATCAAACTATTTTTTAGTAGTATTATCATTCTCTTTTTGTTCATTTAAATATTGTTTTAATGTCATATTTATATACTGGCTAAATGATCTATCATCATTTTCAGCTAATTGTTTGATTTTCTCAATAATATCTTCATCTAGAGTAATACTTACTTTATTTTTTAATGGTCTCATTTAATCACCTACCTTATATATAATATACCATTATGTCTTATTTATTATTGAAAAGTAGGATAAAATATGATAAAGTAAGATTATATAATATGCATATTGGGAAGGAGTAATGATTATGATGCGTAAAATGAAAATGAGGATAATAGCGTTTGCTCTAATTTTTTTATTAGGAGTAATGGAACCAATTAGTATTCCATTTATAGGTAATGGAATTATGACTGTTGAAGCTGCTACGTCTGTAAAAATTAGCAAAAAAAATGCTAGTATTTATGTTGGAAAGTCCTTAACTTTAAAAATTACTGGAAGTAAATCAAAAGTGAAATGGAGCAGTAGTAATAAGGCAATAGCAATTGTTAATAGTAAAGGAAAAGTTACTGGAAAGAAAAAAGGAACTGTAAATATTACAGCAAAAGTTTCGGGGAAAAAGTACGTTTGTAAAATTACTGTGAAATCTCCAAACTTAAATATAACGAAGAAAACATTGCAAATGAATCAATCATTTACATTAAAATTAAATGGTGCTACAGCAAAAACTTTTTCTTCAAATAATAAAACAATAGCAACTGTTAATAGTAAAGGGAAAGTTGTAGCAAAAAAGAAAGGTATAGTTACTATTACAGTTAAAGATACTACAGGTAAAAAATATATTTGTAAGGTTACAGTAAAAGCAAAGCCAACATATGGAAGTGTATCTGGAACTGTGACATATTATTATAATTCATATAGAGGAAATGTGGCTGATACAGGAAGCTATGTTCTGTTAATACCGACAGATGGATCGGCAAAAAAAGTAGATTCTATATCACTGTATTTTGGTGATGAAAATAATCGAATATATCAAGCACAGGTTGATGGAACAGGAAAAGTAAATATTTCACATGTTGAAAGTGGTGAGTATTTAGTTTATATGGTTTCTAATAATACTAATTCAGAAGAGTATTATAATTATTTGTGTGGCGATATAACTAAAAAAGAATTTTTGGAAACTTATTCAAATTGTTGGTATTCAGAATATGTATCAAAAAAGGCTGTAAAATCTATAAGTGAATCATCCTCAATAGGTGGTAAAAAGTATTTCGAAACAATAATAAAAGTATATCAGAATGAGGTTACATATTTTAGTCATGATTTTGGAATGACATATTTTTAAAAATAATTACAGTCCAATAGATATCTAAGAAATTTAATAAAATTTGTAATAAGTCAAAAAATAAGTAAAAAGATTTTTATATAGAAAAAAGTGCAAGAGTATGGGATTATACCTTGTACTTTTTTTTCTTGTAACTTCTTTCTCACTATGATAAAATGAAAGAAAAAAGAAAGGAACGAGAATATGAATCTTTTTGAAAATCAGAATGTTGAATTTAAACAGGAATATGTTACTGATATTCGTAAGGAAGTAATTGCTTTTGCAAATGCAGAAGGTGGATTAATATTAGTAGGAATACAAAAAGATGGCAAAGTACTTGGAATAGATGATACTGATGAAGTAATGTTAAAAATTGTAAATTCATTAAAAGATTCAATAGCACCTGATATTATGCCTTTTGTATCGGTTAAAACAATTGAAATGGAAGGAAAAAACATTGTTGAAATTAATGTTTTAACAGGAACAAATCGTCCGTATTATATTAGAGAAAAGGGATTAAAACCAAGTGGAGTATATGTTAGAAAAGGAAGTTCTTCTCAACCAATGACAGATGAAGGAATTCGTGAAATGATTATACAAAATAGTGGAGCTTCTTATGAAAATGGAAGAAGTATTGAACAGGATTTGTCTTTTGATACATTTGAGAAAGAAATGAAAAAACGTTCTTTAGAAATTGGACCAACGCAAATGAAAACCTTGAAATTAATAGGAGAAGATGGATTATATACAAATCTTGCATATCTTTTGTCAGAACAGTGTAAGGTTACAACGAAAATTGCCTTATTTCAAGGAACAGATAAAGAAGTTTTTCGAGATAGAAGAGAATTTACAGGTTCCTTATTAAAACAGTTAGAAGATGTATATGGATTTGTTGATTTAAATAATAAAACAAAGGCTACATTTTCTGGCTTAGAACGAATTGATACGAGAGATTATCCAGAAGAAGCAATAAGAGAAACATTATTGAATGCAATTGTGCATAGAGATTATTCATTTAGTGCAAGTAATTTAATTAATATTTATGATAATCGAATTGAAGTTGTTTCTCTTGGAGGACTTGTATCAGGATTGGAACTAAAGTCGATTTTTCTTGGAGTTTCACAATCAAGAAATCCTAATTTGGCAGCAGTTTTTTATCGAATGAGATTGATTGAAAGTTATGGAACAGGGATTGGAAAGATTCAACGAATGTATAGAGGTAATATAAGACAACCAGAATTTGAGACAGCAAAGGGAGTATTTAGAGTTACTTTACCAAATCGAAATGAAGAAGATAAAATTTCATTAGGAGAACGAAAATCAGATAAGAAGGTTCTTGATTATGCTTTGGAAAATGGACAGGTTACTAGAAAAGAAACGGAAGAATTATTAGGAACTAGTTCTACAAAAGCTTTTCATATATTAAAAAATTTATGTGCACAAGGCAGACTAAAACCGAAAGGACAAGGAAGGTTAAGTTGCTATATTCCAATAATGTAGAAAGGAAATAAATGAATTTAAAATTAATAGCCCTCGATATTGATGGCACATTAACAAATGATGAGAAAAAAATTACAAAGGAAACAAAGGATACCTTAATTGAAATGCAAGAAAAAGGAGTTCGTGTGATGTTAGCATCAGCTAGACCCGCACCTGGACTTCTTGAAATGGCAAGGCAGTTACAGCTTGAAAAGTATCATGGTATTTTGATGGCTTATAATGGTGGAAGAGTGGTAGATGCTTCAAACGGACAGGTTTTATCTGAAATTCATATGGATTTAGAAAAAACTAAAAAACTGTTGCGTTTTTTAGAAACTTTACCAGTTACAGTTATTATTGATGACAGTGTTAAGTTTTATGTAACCGATGTACATGGATACAAGGTAGAATATGAATTTAAGAACAATGGTATGGACTGTGTTGAAGTTGATAATTTAGCCAATTTTTTGAATTTTTCACCAGTGAAATTATTATTATCTGTAGACCCAGAGAAAATTTTAGAAGTACAAGCTAAAATTAAAGAACATATGGATGATGACTTAGTTGTTGTACGTACTGCACCATTTTATCTTGAGATTGTTCCAGCATCAATTAATAAAGGAAAAGGAGTTATTGATGTATGTAAAGAACTTGGAATTGAGCTAACAGATGTAGCAGCCTTTGGTGATTCTGAAAATGATATTCCTATGCTAGAAGTAGCAGGATGTGGCGTAGCAATGGCAAATGCAGAAGATGTAGTAAAGAAAAGTGCAAATATAGTTACATTGTCAAATAATGAAGATGGAATTGCTTATGCGATAAAGAAATATTTGATTTAAAGAAAGGCGAGAAAAATTCTCGCCTTTTTGTATTATTAATTAATCAAGTTGTACATTTGCATCTTGTGCTAATTGTTTCTTAAAAATTGTACGGAAAATTAAACGTACAAGTGGTCCACAGTAAAACATCTGCCAGCAGATTGCCATTGGAAAGTTAAATGCGAAAGTACTAACCCAAGTTCCAAAGCTAGGATTTTCTTTAAATAAAAAGGTAGCAATTAAACTCATAGTTGGACACATGATACAACAAATACAAATCGAAATTGCATAAGTAATAAACTGTGGTTTATCGTCTGGAGTCATTACAGTAAAAGCAAGTCTAGCGGCAATTTTTCCAACGATGAAAAATTCTAAAATAAAAGCAATTGGTACCATAATAGGAAGTTCATGGAGTGCTAAGATAAAAGTTTGACCAGATACTCCACCAGTGTTAAGTGCAACATTGTAAACTACCATTCCATAAACCATGATAGTAGCCATAATAATAGTAAAAACTGCGTCTTGGAATTTTGTTTTTGGCATAATAAATCTCCTTTTTTTTAAGTTTTATAGTTTATATAATGATAAACGCAAAAAAAATAGGAGTACGAAACTTTCATCTCGTACTCCTACTGCGACTACCATTAATTGGTTACTATCCTAACAAAAAAAAAAACAATTGTCAATAGATAAATCCTTTTTATTTTTCGTAAAGTATGATATAGTAATAATATTACTAAAAGAAGGGTTACATAGATGGAAATCTAAATCCATTATTGATTGATAAAATAAAAGACTTACTTTCTGAGGAATTAGTTAAAAAAAGTGGTGGAGAAACCTTATATTCGTTAAAACTCAGTGTGGGTGTAGCTAGTGGAAATTGTATCGATGAGCATGATATTTCTGATTTAATAAGGTTAGCAGATATGAAAATGTATGAAAAAAAAGAGTGAGTAAATTAAATGCGTAAAAAATTAGAAGAGTTAATTGCAGAGTATGGAATTTGTGAATACCGTATTGTTCAAACATCAGAAATTGTATTTTCAAAAAATGTTCGATTACTAGCAGAACAAGAAGTAAAAGAACAGGGAGCAAGCTCGTGGAGTATGCCACCGGCAGTTGGTAGTTTTGAAGAGTGTCAAAAACGTTGTAAAAACTATCACTTTGCATTGCTTTTTAGTACAATTTATCCAGTGGATGATATCGCAAATATAGAAGCTTGGGCAAAGGCTGGAGTTGAACATAATAAAATTACATTACAAATGGTAAAAGAATTGGGTGAAGATTGTTTGCCACTTGGGATTCGCTGTCGAAGATGTGAAAAGTGTGGATGGCCAAATGAAGAATGTAGACATAAGGAATCTTTGCTTGCTTCAACAGAAAGCTATGGAATTCATATTATGCAGACGATGGAAAAACACGGTATTACAGGTTTTTATGATTCACAAACAATTGTGTGTTTTGGGATTTTATTTTTAAAATAGTACTACTATAAAAAAGAGGAGAATAAATCATGAGTGAATTAGAACAATTACAACAGATATTAAAATCTTATGGTAAAGTAGCTATTGCATATAGCGGTGGTGTTGATTCAAACTTCTTATTTCAAGTAGCAAAAAGAACTTTAGGCGTTGACAATGTACTTGCCGTTCTTTGTGAAGGTGCAATGATGCCAAAGGAAGAGATTGAAAATGCGAAGAAGCTCTTAGAGGGCGGAAGATATCAGGTGATTCCAGTTGATGTATTTGAAGTCGATGCATTTTTACATAATAGAAAAGACCGTTGCTATCACTGTAAGATTGGTGTAATGTCTAAGGTAAAAGAAGCAGCAAAAGAACAAGGCTTTGAATATGTATTAGATGGAAATAATAAAGATGATGGTGCTGGCAATGTCTATCGCCCTGGTATGAAGGCATGTGAGGAACTTGGAATTTTATCTCCATTAGCAAAAGCAGGACTTACAAAGCAAATGATACGTGATTATTCGAAAGAATTAGATATTTCTACTTATAATAAACCATCGAATGCATGTCTTGCATCTAGATTTCCATATGATACCTTATTGACAAAAGAAAAATTAGAGCTTGCAAGTAAAGCAGAAAACTTACTCCATGTAAGAGGAATGGGCTATGTAAGAGTGCGAATCCACGATAATATTGCAAGAATTGAAGTGGAAAAAGAGAACTTTAATCAGGTTATTTCAGATGAAACTTTAGTAGATGAAATGAAAGCATTGGGTTTTGATTTTGTGACACTTGACTTAAAGGGAATTTCTAGTGGAAGTTTCGATAAATAGTGTAAAAATAGGAGGCTTGTGCGTTGACAAGCCCCTTTTTTTTATGGTAGAATTTTAACTAATTGATAACAAAACGTAGGAGGAATTTAGTTATGAAAAAGAAAATTGGTGCATTATTAATTGCGGGTGTAATGGCAGTTGCTTCATTAGCTGGATGTAGCAGTGGAAGCAGTGCCGATGCAACCAAAACTACAACACAGGCTGCAACACAGGCTGCAACACAGGCAAATAGTGATTCAAAAGGTGGTACTTTTACCGTAGGATTTGACCAGGATTTTCCACCTATGGGATTTGTTGATGAGAAGACTGGTGAATATACAGGATTTGATTTAGCATTAGCAGCAGAAGTTGCAAAACGTTTAGGCCTTGAAGTAAAATATCAGCCAATTGCATGGGATTCAAAGGATATGGAATTATCTTCTGGAACCATTGACTGTATTTGGAATGGTTTTACAATGAATGGCAGAGAGGATGACTATACATGGTCAGAACCTTATATGAAAAATGACCAGGTATTTGTAGTAAAAGCAGATTCAGGAATTAAGTCTAGTAAAGACCTTGCAGGTAAGATTGTAGATGTTCAGACAGATTCTAGTGCGCAGGCTGCATTAAATGATAATAAAACGTTATCCGATACTTTTGGACAGTTGATTGTAGTGGATAATTATAATTCTGCATTTATGGAATTAGAATCTGGTGCAGTAGATGCGATTGCAATGGATAATACCGTAGCAAGCTATCAGATTAGTAAACGTGGAGCTAATTTTGCTGTATTAGATGAATCGATTGCTGCAGAAGAATATGGTATTGGTTTTAAAAAGGGTAATACCGAACTTCGTGATAAAGTTCAAAATACTTTAGAAGAAATGGCAAAAGATGGAACAATGGCTAAAATTTCAGAAGAATGGTTTGGTAAAGACATCACAACAATTGGTAAATAGATAGTACGATGTACATAATAGAACAAGGGGGTTGTCAATTGGCAACTCCCTTTGTATATAGAAGGGAGACACAATATGGGTAATTTGAATTTAGCAATGATGCTTTCAAAGTTAATGGGAGGAATGTGGCTTAGTATCTATGTATTTATTCTTACATTGATTTTTTCTATGCCACTTGGAATGATTGTAGCTTTTGGTCGTATGGCAGATGGAAATATTTTTAAGAAAATCATTCAAAAGATTACTAAAATTTACATATCCATTATGCGTGGAACACCACTGATGCTCCAATTGATGGTTATTTTCTTTGGACCATATTATATTTTTAAAATTTCAACTCCTAGTTATTATCGTTATATTGCGGTTATTATCGGATTTGTATTAAATTATGCGGCGTATTTTGCTGAAATTTATCGAAGCGGAATTGAAGCCATTCCGAAAGGACAGTATGAGGCTGCTAAGATTTTAGGATATTCAAGGACGCAGACTTTTTTCAAAATCATTTTGCCTCAAGTAATCAAAATCATTTTACCTTCTGTTACAAATGAAGTAATTACCTTAGTTAAAGATACTTCATTGGCATTCGCAGTTTCTTTATTGGAAATGTTTTCCGTTGCAAAGGCACTAGCATCATCTAGTACAAGTATGATTCCATATGTTTTTGCAGGTGTATTCTACTATATCTTTAACTGGATTGTAGCATTTATTATGGAAAAAATCGAAGATAAGATGAATTATTACAAATAAAAGGAGAGCTTACTATGAAAATATTAGAAATTAAAAATTGTAGAAAACAATTTGGAGATAACGTAGTATTAAAAGATATCTCCTTGTCTGTATCAGAAGGAGAAGTAGTATCAATTATCGGACCATCCGGTTCAGGTAAATCAACTCTGCTTCGTTGTGCTACTATGCTTGAAACAATGGATGGTGGCGATTTAATTTATTTAGGAAAAGCAGCTGCAACGTCGGATGAACAAGGAATCTCTCACTATGCCAGTGCTGCTAAATTAAAAGAAATTCAAGGTTCCTACGGTTTGGTATTTCAAAATTTTAATTTATTTCCTCATTACACCGTGATGAAAAATATTACCGATGCACCAATTCATGTTCAAAAGAGAAAAAAAGAAGATGTTTATAAAGAAGCAAGGGCACTTCTTGCGAAGATGGGGCTTTCTGATAAGGAAAATGCCTATCCTCATCAGCTTTCTGGTGGACAACAGCAGCGTATCTCCATTGTAAGGGCATTGGTCATGAATCCTAAGATTTTATTTTTTGATGAACCGACATCAGCACTAGACCCAGAGCTTACAGGGGAAGTGTTAAAAGTAATTAAATCTTTAGCAGAGCTTAAAATTACAATGGTAATTGTTACACATGAAATGAGTTTTGCAAGAGATATTTCAGACCGTATAATTTTTATGGATAAGGGTGTAGTAGCAGTAGAAGGAAGTCCAGAAGAAGTATTTTCTTCTAATAATACTCGTATGAAAGAATTTTTAGGAAGAATTAATGGAGAGAGATAAATAATGATTATAATAGCATGTGTAGATGATAAAAATGGTATGATGTTTAATAAAAGACGACAAAGTAGAGACCGTGTTTTAATCGCAGATGTATTAAAAGAAGTGGGTGACCATGTACTGTGGATGAATGACTATTCGGCAAAGCAGTTTACAGATTGCAAAGTGAATAGTTCAGAAGATTTTTTAAAGCTTGCAAAGCCAGGAGAATATTGCTTTGTAGAAAATATTTCATTAGAAGAATATGAAAACCAAATTGAACGCATTATTTTATATCATTGGAATCGAAACTATCCAGCTGATTTCTATTTTAACATTGACGTTGCAAGTACATTGTGGCAAAATGTAAAAGTAGAAGAATTTGCAGGTTCTTCTCATGAAAAAATTACAAAGGAAATCTTTGAAAGGAAACAATCATGAAAAAATTAAGAGTTTTACTGTTATCGCTTTTATTATTAATTGCGACAAGTTTTTCGGCGTGTACACAAGTTGTTACGAATGAAACACAAACGACTAAAGAAGTCCAGACACAAGAGAGTACAGTTTCTTCTGATACGCCGTATATTACACTGAATAACAATGTCCCAGAGTTTACGAAAAAAGATTATACAACGAAATCTTTTGAAAATTATAGTGAATTGGATTCATTAGGAAGATGTGGAGTAGCTTTTGCCAATGTAGGTCAAGATTTAATGCCTACAGAAAAAAGAGGTAGTATTTCATCAGTAAAACCAACGGGATGGCATTCGACAAAGTATGATTGTGTAGATGGAAAATATTTATACAATCGTTGTCATTTAATTGGATATCAGCTTACTGCTGAGAATGCAAATAATAAAAACTTAATCACTGGAACAAGATATTTGAATATTGAAGGAATGTTACCATTTGAAAATATGGTAGCCGACTATGTAAAAGAAACGAATAACCATGTTTTATACCGTGTAACTCCTGATTTTGTAGACGATGAATTAGTGGCAAGAGGAGTACAGATAGAAGGTTGGTCGGTAGAAGATGATGGTGAGGGAGTTTGCTTTAATATCTATGCTTACAATATACAGCCAGGAGTCATTATCGATTATAAGACCGGTGACAGTAAATTAAGTGATAGCGATACAATAGGTACGGGTAAAGTCGATGTTTATAAGACCTATGTTTTAAATACTGGTACGAAAAAATTCCATACTCCAGAGTGTTCGAATACGAAAAACATTAGTAAGAATAAAAAAGAAACATTTAAAGGAAATAAAGAGGACTTATTAGCTAAGGGCTATACTGCTTGTAAGAAATGTAATCCGCAGTAAAAAAGAGGATATTGTCATTGACAATATCCCTTTTTTTAAACTTCATGATATTTAGTAATATGTTCTTTAATTGCTGCAAAACTCTGTGGACTTAAAGTATGTTCCATTTTACAAGCATCTTGAGCAGCAGTAATTTCGTCTACTCCTAAATAAATGAGCCATGAAGTAAGTAGAAGATGTCTTTCATAGATCATTTCAGCAATGGCTTTTCCACTTTCGGTCAAATAGATAAAACCGGCATCGGTTACCGTGATGTGATTCTTTTCTCGTAAATTTTTCATTGCGACACTAACACTAGACTTCTTGAATCCCATGTGGTTTGCGATATCTACTGAACGAACAACTGGAAGCGACTTGCTAAGAACTAAAATAGTTTCTAAATAATTTTCAGATGATTCGTTCGTTGCCATATAAAAACTCCTTTAACTTTAATATTGCTATTATAATATCACAAAAATTAAAAAAAATCAATGAAAAAGTCTTGACATCTAATGAAAGTTAGAGTAAACTAACAATACAGATACAGAACGTACATAGGTTAGATATATAGAATGGGAGTGATACAATGAGTGTAGTTATCGTAGGTGGACATGAAAGAATGGAAGGTCAATATAAACAAATCTGTAAGAAGTATAAATGTAAGGCGAAGGTATTTACGAAGATGAAATCGGATTTAAGAAATCAGATTGGTTCGCCAGACTTAGTTATTATTTTTACCTCAACTGCATCGCATCCAATGGTGCATTGTGCAGTAACAGAATCTGAGAAGATTAGTGCTAAGATTGAACGTTCACACAGCAGTAGTGCCAATGCGTTAAAAGGCATTTTAGAAAAATATGCATGTTAATAATCCACAAAAATATGTCAACAATTTTGTTAGTAATTTCTAGTGAAATTTGGTTGACATATTTTTAGCTAAATGATAGTATATGAAGCAGAAATAGTGTGTAACTGTACGGCAGGCATTAACTATACATACCTATATTTTTATATTTATTAATAGGGTTAGTATAGCTAGATGTCTTTTTTTATTGTCTTTAAGCTAGATTTACTAACCCGGAAAGAAGAGGTTTAGAAAATGAAAGACAAGATTTTTGGAATACTCCAAAGAGTAGGACGTTCCTTCATGCTTCCAATCGCAATCTTACCAGTAGCTGGTTTGCTTTTAGGTATTGGACAGTCCTTCACAAATGAAACTATGTTACAAGCTTATGGTCTAATGAATATCATGGGACCTGGAACAATTCCTTATGCAATCTTAAAGGTATGTGGGGATTGTGGTAATGTCGTATTTGGTAACCTGCCGCTCGTATTTGCCATTGGTGTAGCCATTGGTATGGCAAAGGCTGAAAAAGAAGTTGCAGCCCTATCCGCAGCAATTGCATTCTTTATCATGCACACAGCAATTGCTTCTATGATTACCATTAATGGTGGTGCAGAAGTAATGAAGGAAGGTGCGGTAGCTAGCGTACTTGGTATTCAGTCCTTACAGATGGGTGTATTTGGTGGTATTGTTGTTGGTTTAGGTGTAGCAGCCTTACACAATAAATTCTATAAGATTCAATTACCAGATATGTTATCCTTCTTTGGTGGAACAAGATTTGTACCAATTATTTCAACAATTGTTTATGTATTTGTAGGTATTGCCATGTTCTTTGTATGGCCTCCAATTCAGAATGCAATGTATGCAATTGGTGGAGCAGTTCGTGCTTCTGGATATGTTGGAACCTTTATCTATGGTGTAATGGAAAGAGCGTTAATTCCATTTGGTTTACATCATGTATTCTATTTACCATTCTGGCAGACTTCTCTTGGTGGAACAATGGAAATTGCTGGAAATGTAGTAGAAGGTGCACAAAATATCTTCTTTGCACAGTTAGCAGATTCTAGTACGACTCACTTTGCAGTGGAAGCAACTAGATTTATGACTGGTAAATTCCCTCTTATGATTTTTGGTCTTCCAGGAGCAGCACTTGCAATGTATCGTTGTGCAAAACCTGAAAAACGTAAAGTAGTTGGTGGTTTATTAATTTCAGCAGCATTAACTTCTATGGTTACCGGTATTACTGAACCACTTGAATTTACATTCTTATTCGTAGCTCCTGTATTATATGTCATTCATTGTGCATTTGCAGGTTTAGCTTATATGTTAATGCATGTTTTAAAAGTATGTGTAGGTATGACCTTCTCAGGTGGTCTTATTGATATGTTCTTATTCGGTGTTTTACAAGGACAGGCTAAGACAAACTGGTTAATGTTTATTCCAGTAGGTATTGTTTACTTTATCGCATATTATGTTATCTTCTCAACTCTTATTAAGAAATTAAACTTAAAGACTCCTGGTCGTGAAGATGATGGAGAAGAAACGAAGTTATATACTAAGGCGGATTATAAGAATAAAACAGAAGGTGAAAATGGTGATGCAAACACTGGTGCAAAAGCAAGTGATGCACTTTCTGAACAGATTATGATTGGTCTTGGCGGTAAGAAAAATATCAGTGACGTTGACTGTTGTGCAACACGTCTTCGTGTAACAGTAAAAGATGGTTCATTAGTAAAAGATGCTATTCTTCGTGGCACTGGTGCTTCTGGTGTTGTAAAGAAGGGTAATGGTATCCAGGTAATTTATGGACCAAAGGTAAATATTATTAAATCTGATTTTGAAGAATATTTAAAAACTGCTCCTGATGAAGTGGCAGCCCCTGTGCAAGAAGAAGCAGTAAAAGAAGAAGTAGAAAAAGAAGAAAAGCCTCAAGGTAAAGTAAAAGATACCTTTATTCTTTCAAGCCCTATGACAGGTGTTGCTGCTTCCATTACAGAAGCTCCTGATGAAGCATTTGCAGGTAAGATGATGGGTGATGGTGCCGTAGTAACTCCAACTGATGGATTAGTTGTAGCACCTTGCGATGGTGAAATTGCATTCGTATTCCCTTCTAAACATGCCGTAGGTATGACTGCTTCAAATGGTATGGAATTATTAATTCATGTAGGTATTGATACAGTTAATTTAGATGGTAAAGGATTTGAAGCATTAGTAGATAATGGAGATACTGTAAAGAAAGGTGATCCATTATTAAAAGTAGACTTAGATTTTGTAAAAGCCAATGCACCTTCCATTACTTCCCCAGTCATCTTTACAGCATTAGATGATAATCAATCTGTCCGCTTATTGGCAAATGGAGAGGTAAAATCTGGTCAAGATTTAATTGCAATTGATACCTATGCGTGTTAAAATATAACTTGTAAGAAGTTGTATAGATGCAAAGGAGAAGTAATGTGTATCGAGTTGTAAAATCTTTAAATAATAATGGAGTTCTTGCAGTTGATATAGATATAATGACTGAAGTAATTGTACTTGGTAAGGGAATCGGCTTTGGAAAGAAAGTAAATGAGCGTTTTGAAGTTCCAGAAGGTACCCAGATTTATGCACTGCAAAAAGAAACGGAACGTGGAAAGTCCCATAACTTAGCTCTTAATATGAACCCAGTTTATCTTGAAATTACGAGTGCAATTGTACAAAGAGCGAAAGAAACAATGGGTTCGATTGATGAAAATGTATTGCTACCCCTGGCAGACCATATTGAATTTGCAGTAAAGCGTATTCAGAATAATAATTATATCAGTAATCCAATGACTCATGAAATTTGTGCGTTATTTCCACAAGAATTTGCTGCCGCAGAATATGGCAAAACGTTAATTGAGGAAAAATGTTCAGTAAAATTTAATGCAGATGAAGTGGCGTATATTGCCCTTCACCTGCATGGTGCAGCAGACAATCAAAAGGTTTCAGAGGTGATGAAACAGTCCCAGTTAGTACATGATTGCCTAGCACAAATTGAACAGAATATGAAGGTAACACTAAACCCCTTATCGTTATCTTATACTCGTCTGTTAACGCATTTAAAATATATGTTGGCACGAATGGCAAAGGGAGAACAGATTGAGATGGATATGAATGACTATATTAAGCATCAATATCCTAAGACTTTCGCATTTGCAAAAACCTTGTGTGATGAAATTTCAAAGAAAATGGATTTAAAGTGTAAGGACGAAGAGATTGGATACTTAGCGATTCACATTGAACGTATTTGCATGAAAAATACAAGTGTGTAAAAAATGAGCTATCGCATTGCGATAGCTCATTTTGTGGTTTTATGAATAAAATTCACGTTTTACATCTTCAACTGGCATATCAACACCCATATAAAGCTTGAATGCTGCAACGCCTTGCCATAATAACATACCTTTTCCACCAATGCATTGACATCCAGCTTCTTTTGCTTCTCTTAAGAGCTTCGTTTCTTCTGGATTGTATACCGCATCGGCAACTACTAAATCTTTGTGGAATGCAGCTAAGTCTTTTACAACACTTTGGTCATCCATAGGTTTCATCCCAACGATGGTTGCATTAGCAAAGATATCACTAGACTGAATTTCTTCGGTCATTTTCTTCGTATCTGCGATGTCATAAACATTTACGATACATTTAGGAACCGCTTCTCTAATTTTCTTTGCCGTTTCAAGTGTTTTTTCAAAGAATTTATCCTTAATATTGAAAATCGTAATTTCTCTAGCACCATCTAATGCACATTGAACCTGAATTGCAGTAGCAGCACCGCCACCACCAGCAACAGTGATTTTTTTCCCTTTGATTTCTACGCCATGGTCACGTAAGTTATTGACGAAACCTTCACCGTCAGTAATATGACCAATTAATTTGCCATTGTCATTTACGATGGTATTGATTGCACCGATAATCTTAGCAGCAGGGGAGAGTTCATCCATATATTTGGCTGCTTCGGTTTTGCAAGGCATCGTAACATTACCGCCCTTCATTTTAAGAAGACGCATTGAATCAATAAAATCCTTTACTTCCTCGATTTGGATATCAAATGCTAGATAGGCATAATCAAGTCCTAGCTTTTGAAAGCTATAATTGTACATGGCTGGAGAGCCTGAATGGCCGACTGGGGAGCCAATAAGTGCCAAAAGTCCTGTGTGTCCTGAAATTCTTTTTTCCATTTGTAATCCTCCAAGTTATTCTGCTTCTATAGTTGCTTCACTTTCATCGTCTTCGGTGTTGTAAAGCTTGTCAAATTCTTTTTGGCTAATTTTATTTAATTTGTTATTAGCTAAAAGAAATTTCCCTACAAGGTCGGTTTGCATTTCTTCGATAAGAGCTTCTTTACCAGTATCTTCTTCAAATTCTTCAACAGAAGAATAAGTACTGGTATCTAAATTGTCTTCTAAATATTTTTGATAATCGTCATTGGTTATTACAATATTTTCTTTTTTAGCAATCGCATTGATAACAAGTGACTGTGCAGTTGCATTATCAATTTCATCGTCTAGTTGGTCATCGGCAATTAAATCAGAAACTTCCATTCCAAAGCCCTCAGCAAAAGATTCATAAAATTGGCGATACTGGGAGTCATAATAGTCATGAAGGTCAGTTGGATACTCTTTGATTTTAGAAGTTTCTAAAATTTTAGAATAAGCATTAGAAAGTACAATTTTATTATTCGAAGCTTCGGTATCATCATAAAGCCTTTCTTTTACAGATTTTCTATAGTCTTCAATGCTATCACAGTCAAAGTTCTTTTTCACAAAGTCCTTCGTTAATGTAGCATCGGTGTATTTGCGAATTTCTTTTAATGTAATTTTATAAGTGACATCTTTACCAGCATCGTCATCATAGCTATCAGGTAATGTGGTTTTTACCGTAAAGGTGTCTCCAATAGAAGCTTTTTTGATTGCGTTATCAACGTCTTTTCCAAAATTTGCACCGCCGATAATGAGTTCACAGCCAGCTCCCTTTGTATCTTCATAATTACTAGAGCTTTCATAGTCCTTGCCATCAACACTAGAAGTAAAGTCAATAACAACATAATCGTCATTCTTAGGTTTTCGATTTGTAATCTTGGTTGAAATAGGGTTGTCATCGAGGTCTTGTTGAATCTGTGCTTCAACCGCCTCATCGGTTACCTCTGTTTTAGCAGAGTCTAGTGTAAGTCCGGTATAGGCTCCTAGTGTAATATAGTCATCTGGATTATAGTCAAACGCAGTGAGTGTATCACTGTCCTTAGTCTTTTGTGTAGTTTCAGTTGTTGTTTTAGAAGTTTGGTTTGAAGAACTACAACCAGTTATCGTTGTTGTAATCAAGCAAGTACTAAGCAATAAAGCTAAAAATGGCTTTCTCATAAAATACCTCCAAAAATTTTGTTCTTATTACTATAACATGGAAAAGGGATTGTAGCAAATGAAAAATCTATGAATTTTTTTTGAATTATTTTTTCTTGACTTCGAGTAGGCTTTAAGGTATATGATAATACCAAGGTCAAAAGATTCAAATTTGATGCAAGCTTGCTTGCATCAAATTTGAATCTTGGGACCCCAACACATGAATAAATAGCCATTTTTCATAGAAAAATGAGCGGTTTATGAATGTGTTGAGGATTGTGGGAGCACGTAGTGCGGAACAATCTGGTATCATAAACAATCTGATGAATTTGAGGAGTAAGAAAGGATTTGATAATAGATGGAAACACATGAAGTATTAGAGAAGGTAAAAAATGGTGAGATATCAATTGAAGAAGCAGAGCAGTTTTTTAAGAAAGAGCCTTTTGAAGAAATGGGGTATGCAAAGCTTGATACACACAGGCAAATTCGTTCGGGATTTGCAGAAGTGATTTTTTGTAGTGGAAAAGCAGATGAGCATTTTCTTCATATATTTGAAAGACTTTATACCGAATATGGCGAAGTATTTGGAACAAGAGCAAGTACTCATCAATATGAATTAGTAAAAGAGAAATTTCCAGAGGTTATTTATGATCCAATTTCTCATATCATTAAGATTGAAAGTAAGAAAGAAAAGAAAAAAGTAGGAAAGATTGTCGTTGCAACAGCTGGAACTGCAGATATTCCAGTTGCTGAAGAAGCTGCCCAGACCGCAGAATATTTTGGTTCCAATGTAGAACGTATTTATGATGTAGGGGTTAGTGGTATTCATAGAGTATTGTCAAAAGTAGAAACAATTCAGAGCGCAAATTGTGTGATTGCCGTTGCAGGAATGGAAGGGGCGTTAGCAAGTGTATTAGGAGGGCTTGTCGATAAGCCTGTTATTGCAGTCCCAACCTCTGTAGGATATGGTGCGAATTTAAATGGATTATCCGCACTTCTTACCATGATTAATTCCTGTGCAAATGGAATTGCTGTCGTAAATATAGACAATGGATATGGTGCAGGATATATTGCAACACAAATTAATCGATTGGGGGTTCATGAAAATGAGTAAGCAATTATATTTAGAATGTAAAAGTGGAATTAGTGGTGATATGACCGTTGCTGCGTTACTAGATTTAGGAGCAGATGAGACGGTTTTAAGACAAGCATTGGATAGCTTAGCAGTAGATGGATTTGAAATAAAGATTAGTCGTGTACAAAAAGCAGGAATTGATGCCTGTGATTTTGATGTAGTTTTAGATAAAGCACATGAAAACCATGACCACGATATGGAATATCTATTTGGTCACGAGCATCATGAGCACAGCCATGAACACCACCACCATCATGAGCATAGGGGAATGAAAGAAGTTACACAGATTATTGAACAAGCGGCTCTTACCGATGGAGCAAAAAAGATTGCTCTTCGAATTTTTGAAGTGTTAGCAGTAGCAGAGGCAAAGGCTCATGCGACTACGGTTGAACATGTTCATTTCCATGAAGTAGGAGCAGTTGATTCAATTGTTGATGTAATTTCCGTGGCAGTATGTCTTGATAATTTAGGAATTGATCAGGTGATTGTTCCCGTTTTATATGAAGGAACTGGAAGTATTCGTTGCCAGCATGGCGTATTGCCGGTTCCAGTGCCAGCAGTATTAAATATTGTTTCAGCAAATAAGATTAAAATGCATATTACCGATAGACAGGCAGAGCTTGTAACTCCTACAGGAGCAGCGATTGTAGCAGCAATTCGAACAAGTGAGCATTTACCAGAGGATTATTATATTGAACAGGTTGGAATCGGTGCAGGAAAGAGAGAATATGAACAGCCAAGTCTACTTCGTGCAATGATTTTAGAGGTAGAAGATGAGAATAAGGAAAAGGATTATATTTATAAATTAGAAACGAATATTGATGATTGCAGTGGTGAAATGCTAGGTCATGTGATGGATTTATTAATGAAGGCAGGAGCAAGAGATGTCAATTATTCTCCAGTTTATATGAAGAAAAACCGTCCTGCTTATCAGTTAAATGTCATTTGTAAAGAAGAACAGGTAAAAGAATTAGAAGATATTATTTTTAGAGAAACTACTACGATTGGTATTCGTAAACAAAAAATGCAAAGACGAATCTTAGTAAGAGAAGAAAAAAGGATAGACACGCCCCTTGGCAATGTACAGGTAAAGGTTTGTACATTAGAAGGAAAGTTACAGGTCTATCCAGAATATGCAAGTGTGATTGAACTTTGTAACGCACAAAAGATGTCTTTTAAAGATGCTTACCACTATATTTTACTTAAAGGCAAAGAAGCGTTGGCCTAAGAAATTAAATCCAGTAAATAAACACATACCAACAAGCATCGCAACATTATTTTGGAAGCGTTCATTGGTATTAGAAAGTGCAATTAGTACAAGCGGCTTTGCAATTCCATAGGCTAGTAGATAGCAAACCGCGATATTTAGTGCAAAACGAAGTACTTGTTTGATGGAACGCTCAGTATTTTGAAACGTAAAATATTTGTTTAAGAAAAAGCTTAAAATACTTGTTAGTATATAGTTCATTGCAGAAGACAACCAATAGCTACAGCCAAAAATATTATAAAGACCGAACATAATAGTGGTTCCAACGACTGTGTTAATGATACCGACGATGATAAATCGAAATAATTTGTCCATAAAAAACCTCCTAAAAAGACAGTGTATCTTAATTTTTTGTATTTTTCAAGATTTACCCCTTTACATTTTTGCAAAATACGGATACAATAGCCGGTAATGGCGATGAAAAAGACAGTAACCTTTTAGGAGTCCTACAGAGAGAAAGAGTAGCTGAGAACTTTCGGACAAGAATAAGGCGAACACCACTTTGGAGCTGTGATAGGAAATGTATCACCGTAGGTCTGCGTTAAAGATAATTGAGTAAAATATAAGGTGGAACCGTGTACTGCACCCTTATCCGAATTGGATAGGGGTGTATTTTAATTTGAAGGAGGTAATAATTTATGAAGATTTTATTAAGTGATGGAAGCGTTCAAGTAATAGAAGAAGACGAGGTAAGAGTAGTACGTCATACTTGTTCGCATGTATTAGCTCAGGCAGTAAAGAGATTATATCCTGAGACAAAACTTGCAATTGGACCTGCAATTGACAATGGATTCTACTATGACTTTGATAGGGAAGGTGGATTTTCGCAAAGTGATTTAGATGCATTAGAAGCGGAAATGAAGAAAATCATCAAAGAAAATTATAAGATTACAACCTTTACCAAGCCAAGAAACGAAGCGATTGAGTTTATGAAAGAAAAAGGTGAAGATTTCAAGGTAGAATTAATTGAAGATTTACCAGAAGATGCAGTAATTAGCTTCTATCAGCAGGGAGAATTTGTTGATTTATGTGCTGGACCTCATATCTTATATACAAAAGGTGTAAAAGCATTTAAATTAACCTCTATTGCAGGTGCTTATTGGAGAGGTAGCGAAAAGAATAAGATGTTAACTCGTATCTATGGTACTGCTTTCTTAAAGAAAGAAGAGTTAGAAGCTTATTTAAATATGTTAGAAGAAGCAAAAAAACGTGACCATCGTAAATTAGGCAAAGAAATGAAATTATTTGCATTAATGGAAGAAGGCCCAGGATTCCCATTCTTCTTACCAAACGGTATGATTTTAAAGAATGCATTAATTGATTATTGGAGAGAAATCCATACAAGAGAAGGTTATGTAGAAATTTCAACTCCTATTATGTTAAATAGACAGCTTTGGGAAACTTCAGGACATTGGGATCATTATAAAGAAAACATGTATACAACAGAAATTGATGATACAGAATTTGCTGTAAAACCAATGAACTGCCCAGGTGGAATGTTAGTTTATAAATCAGAACCTCGTTCTTATAGAGATTTACCAATGCGTATAGGAGAATTAGGACTGGTTCATCGTCATGAAAGATCCGGACAGTTACATGGTTTAATGCGTGTACGTTGCTTTACACAAGACGATGCACATATCTTTATGACACAGGAACAGATTCCAGATGAAATCAAAGGTGTTATTCGTATTATTGATGAAGTATACAGTCTATTTGGATTTAAATATCATGTAGAATTATCGACAAGACCAGAAGATAGTATGGGTAGCGATGAAGATTGGGAAATGGCTACAAATGGATTAAAGAGTGCATTAGATGGTCTTGGAATTGACTATGTAGTAAACGAAGGAGATGGTGCATTCTATGGACCTAAGATTGACTTCCATCTAGAAGATTCTTTAGGAAGAACTTGGCAGTGTGGAACCATTCAGTTAGACTTCCAGTTACCACTTCGTTTTGAAGCAGAATATGTAGGCGAAGATGGAGCAAAACATCGTCCAATCATGATTCACCGTGTTGTATTTGGTTCTATTGAACGTTTCATCGGTATTTTAATTGAGCATTATGCAGGTAAATTCCCAACATGGTTAGCACCAGTACAGGTAAAAGTTTTACCAGTATCTGATAAATCAAGAGACTATGCAACAGGAGTTTATGAAAAATTAAAAGAAGCTGGAATTCGTGCTGAAATTGACAAACGAGATGAAAAGATTGGTTATAAGATTCGTGAAGCACAGCTTCAAAAGATTCCTTATATGCTTATTCTTGGAGAAAAAGAAGCACAAAGCGGTCTTATTTCCGTTCGTAAAGCAGATAAGGGTGATTTAGGAAGCCAGACATTTGATGAATTTGTAACTGCATTAAAGGAAGAAATCAAAAACCGTTAGGTTTAGGAGGACTTTTATGAGAAAATTAAGTTTAGCAATTGGGTTATTGGCTTTAAGTATGACGGCATGTTCTAGTAATGGTAAATCTACACCAGAGACTACGATGCAGGTTGAAACAACGATGCAAGCTGAAACGACTACGCAAGCTGAGACAACTACGCAAGCACCAGAGACAACGACACAAGCACCAGAGACAACGACACAGGTTGAAACAACTGTCAAAGAAACAGAAACAACTGTTAAAGAGACTGAAACGACTGCTAAAGAAACAGAAACCAAAAGTACAAAAAAAGGTACCATTTTAGGTGAGTTAACGGGATTAGAGGGCAACACGTTATCTTATATTGATACCGAATGGGTTGATGAAGATGACAATGCAAGAATTGCTGAGTTAGAAAAATTAGGTGTAGAACTTGATTTTCCAAATGGATATTATATTTATCAACCAGATGAAACAAAGAAAACAATTGAGTTAGCAGATAATGTAAAAATTTTATTTGTAGATGAAGAGATGGGGGATACGTATACTGCTACTTTAGAACAATTAAAACAACGATTAACACCAAATGAAGATGGAGAGGTATTCTTTGGCTATGCAGACCTTAAAATTTCAAATGGAAAGGTAGTTAAAATTACAGAAAGATGGACAGTATAATAGAAAAAGAGATAGAAGAGATTAAAGAATTTTTAGAGTGTGAAAAAAAATGGGTTTTTGCCGCACTGATGATGGTTGGAGGGTATTTAGGTGCATTCACCTATACCCTTCGAGGTGAAATCTTTTGCAATGCACAAACTGGAAATTTTGTGTTGTTTTCCATGGCAATTGGAAAGGGACAATTTAGACATGCTTTATACTATCTCATTCCCATGAGTGCATATTTATTAGGAACAATTATTTCGGAGGCACTACCTCTAAAGGTAAAAGAATTTCATTTTTTGCGTTGGGACACAATATTAATAGCATTTGAGATGCTTGTGGTGATTATATTAGGTTTTATACCAGAGAGTGCACCATATCAGATTTCACAAATCGCGATAAACTTTATTTGTTCGATGCAGTATAATACATTTAGACAAGCACAACGAATTCCGATGGCGACTACATTTTGTACTAACCATGTACGTCAAACAGGCGTATTCTTAGTAAAATGGATAAGACATAAAGAGAGAAAAGAAAATCTACAGCGAAGTCTTTTCCATTTGAAAATGTTATGTATGTTTGTAATCGGTGGTGCGATTTCTAGTTATCTTTGCCAAATTTTCTTAGGAAAGGCAATTTGGGGAGCAGCTGTTATTTTATTTGTCATCTTTATCAATCTACTTCATGCAGATTTGACAACAGAAAAAGGTTTATTAGACCGTAAACCATCAGGACATTAGGTATTAGGAGGAATATATGGAATTATTAGAACTGAGTGCACCTTGCCATTTTGGCACCGAGTCTGTTCTAAAAAGAGAAATTTATGATTTAGGATACGATATTAAAAAAGTAGAAGATGGAAGGGTAACCTTCTTAGGTGATGCAGAAGCGATTTGCAGATCCAACGTGTTTTTACGTACAACGGAGAGAATTTTATTAAATGTAGGAGAGTTTAAGGCAGAGACCTTTGAAGAATTATTTCAAGGAATCAAAGCACTTGCTTGGGAAAACTATATTCCCGTTGATGGAAAGTTTTGGGTTACGAAGGCAACTTCTATTAAAAGTAAGCTATTTAGTCCATCAGACATTCAATCTATTGTAAAAAAAGCAATGGTTGAACGATTAAAAGACGTATATCATGTTAATTGGTTTGAAGAAACAGGAAGTGCTTATCCCATTCGTATCTTTATTTTAAAAGATATGGTAACAGTTACCATTGATACTTCTGGTGATTCTTTGCATAAGAGAGGTTATCGTCTGCTTACTAGTAAGGCTCCTGTTACAGAAACACTTGCTGCAGCATTAATTAAGCTTACTCCTTGGCGTAAAGATCGAATTTTAGTAGACCCATTTTGTGGATGTGGAACCATTGCAATTGAAGCTGCTTTAATGGCAGCCAATATTGCACCAGGAATGAACCGTTCTTTCCTTGCACAGAGTTGGGAGAATTTAATTGACCCTGTTTTATGGGACGATGCCAAAGAGGAAGCAAACGATTTAGTAGACTTAAATGTTCAAACGGATATCCAAGGTTTTGATATTGATGGCGATATTATAAAGGCAGCTAAGCAAAATGCCGAGCTTGCTGGTGTAGGAGACCTCATTCATTTTCAGAAACGTCCAGTTAGTGAATTAAGCCACCATAAGAAATATGGATTTATTATTACCAATCCTCCTTATGGAGAACGAATCGAAGAAAAAGAAAATCTTCCAACGATTTATGGCGAGTTTGCAAGGCAGTTTCATGCACTCGATGATTGGTCTGCCTATATCATTACTTCTTATGACGGAATTGAATCTTGTATGGGTAAGAAGGCAGATAAGAATCGAAAGATTTATAATGGAATGATGAAGACCTATTTCTATCAATATATGGGGCCAAAGCCACCAAGAAGAAAGAAGTAAATGTAGATGAAAGAAAAATTGATATTTGCAACGACCAATCAAGGAAAGATAAAAGAAGTAAGGCAGATTTTGTCCGATTTAGGATATGAAATCTTAACGACAAAGGAAGCTGGTATTGAAGTTGAAATCGAAGAAACGGGAACTTCTTTTTTAGAAAATGCTTTTATTAAAGCACAGACGATTCACGATTTAACCGGAGCTATGGTATT